>CAMUNJ010000076.1 GCA_947090235.1 uncultured Bacillota bacterium | reverse complement strand
TTATGCAAAAACTGATTTTTCTAACAATTTTCTAACAATCGTCTAACAATTTATTATGTGTTATATCGTTTTATATAGGTTTAAGCAGTGTTAGTTAATGCTAAATAGACAAAAAAATAGGGCAGAGATTTTCTCTCCGCCCTCAATTTTTGTTGCTTTACATTTCAAAATCATGTTTTCTTTTCAATTTGCGTTTCTCTTCCAATTTGCGTTCCAGTTCTTCGATTTCTTCGTCTAAAACGATTTCGTCATTTTTATCAATCTCACTTTCTTTTTCATCAAAACTCAAAGCATTTGAAATTGCGTTGGCACTTGAAAGTTTGCTTGAAAAGTCCAAGTGGGCGTAAATGTCCGCTGTTGTTTGAAAAGTAGAATGACCAAGCCATTCTTGAATTTGTTTCATTGGCACGCCATTTGCAAGCATTAAACTTGCACAAGAATGTCGCAAATCGTGAAAACGAATATGTTTAAGTTTGTGTTTGTTTTGGATAATTCCAAAATGATGAGATACAAAATCTGGCTTCAACAAATCGCCAAGCGGATTAACACAAACATAGTCCAAATATTTTGTGTTATAACTCTTTCCACACAACTTGCGATTTTGTTCTTGCTTTTGTTTCTCTACTTTCAGCATTTGTTCAATTTGCGGAATGAGTGGCAAAGTTCGATTGCTTGTCTTATTTTTCATTTTGTTCTTCGCAACAAGTTTGTTGTCAACTTCAACAACTTTGTGATTGATTTTAATCATCTTGTTTTCAAAGTCAATCGCACTCCATTTCAGTCCAAGCACTTCACTCCGCCTAAGTCCATAATAAGCAGTGATGTGAATGACAAGCTCAAGCGGATCGCCTTTAATCACATCAAACACTTTCATTAACTCGGCTTTGTTGTAAAACTCCGCTTGATATTTCTCTTTCTTGGGTCTATCAACAAGGTCGGCAATATTTTTGTCAACAAGCCCAAGTTTGACCGCACTTTGCAAAGCTTCTCGAATAAGCACATGATAGTGAATTGCCGTGTTGCCATTCTTGCCTTCACGATACAAAGAATTGTAAAATTCTTGAATGTGATAAGGTTGCAGCTCTTTCAAATATATCTTTTTGTTTTCAAAATACTTTGCCATATTTTTAATTGAGTAGGAATAGCCTTTATATGAAATCTCCTCAACTTTGCCTTTAATGGATGTTAACCATTGTTGAAGAAAATCGCTGAACAAGATGTCATTTTCATGCTTAGTTTTTTTGCTTTGAAAAACATTATCATTAGATGAATATTCCGCAATAATCTCGTTCAATCTTTCTTCCGCTTTTCTTTTGTTTCCTTTCTCTGTTAGTCCTGTTGAAATCCAGACTTTTTTAAATTTTCCGTTTTCATCTTTGACGGACAAAACTGCATAATATTTTCCGTTTTTGACTTGCAAACTACCTTTCATCTTCAGCACCGCCTTCGTTTAAAAAGTTAATCACATTTTGCTTTGGAATTAAGATTTTGTTGCCAAACTTAATACACCTAATTTGTCCAGATGAAATCAAATCATATGCCAGATTTCTTCCAATCCCTAACATCTTTTGTAAGTCTTTAACTTTCACAACATCGTCAAATTTTGTGAAAATATTTTGTGTGTTCAATTGTATATTTGTCATTAAAATTCTCCTCAAAAATTTTGTGTTTTAGTTCTATTCTTTTGTTCTATTAAATTTTCGAGATTGTGTATTTTACACAACAAAAAAGAAGTGGGTTTCACACTTGCTTTCCAAAAAGAGAAGTGAGGCAATTTTGTGCCACAGAGATTTTTCGTTCGTCCCAATAAAATGCTTTATTTTATGGGCAAAAACGCGAAAAATCTTGCAAAATGTCCCACTTCTTATCCTGCTTACTATTATTTTCTATTCTTTTTCTTCATTTTCTTGCTTTTCATCATCAACATCTTTGAAATACTTGTTCGCATAAAAATCTTTAATATCTTTTTCCATTTCTTGCAGTTCGGCTGGCAAGTCATCATAAAAAGTTGCTTTAACTAATTCATTGTTAAGCGGCAAACCTTCATTGTTTGCAAGTGCCATGTTATAAATTCTCATCAAGACTTTTTGAGACATAAGCACGGTGCAAATAAGATCTTTCAAGTTATACAAAAATCCACGATTGCTATCGCCAACACTCTTTTGAATGTCAGTTAATTTGTCCGAAATGCTTGCAAACTTGCCAGCATAGTCCAAACGATTTTCATCAGCAACTTTCTCAACATCCAAACCAGTTCTAATCAATGAAATTAAAAACTCGTTGACATTTCCATATTCCTTTTCATGCTTTTGATAAAACTCGTTCAACTCTTCCAAAAAGCGAATGTCATAAATTCTGATTTTCTTCTCAAATACTCTGTCACTTTTGATTTCTTTCATTTTTTACCTCCTTTTAATAAGATTTCCTATATCTCAATCTTTGTGGCAAAAGATTGATTTTAAAAATAAAGACACAACAAAAAAGAACGATTAACGATTGTCGTTCCTCGCTTGTCCCTATAATATATAAAGGACATTTTAAAATGAAAAGTTTAGGCAGTAAATGTGATTTTGATAAAATTTTTTATTTTTGTATTGATTTAATAAAATCAGTTACTGTTTTTGACATAAACTGCCACAGTTTCTTTTCCTTTGGACTAAGCCCAACTCCAAGTTTATCTGCAATCTTAATTGTCTGCGTTGCGCCTTTTGCAAAGTCTAAAATCTTCTCTAAGTCAAGCTCAAAATTCTTATTCGTCAGTCCTTCTTCAAGACCGTCAATAAATTCATCTGTAAAATCTTTGCAACGACTTTGCCAATAATCTGTCTTGATAAAATCCTTATCATGTGCAAGATAAAAAACAAAATGTTTGTAGGTTGTTTTTAAAAATTGCGTTAAGGCACTTTTGCTCATGTTGTGCTCCCTTGCAATATCGCAAAGTTTCATATCTTTCTTAAATCTTTCAATCAAAATCTCTTTTTGCAATGGCTGCAAGTTTTCAGCAACTTTCCAAATTATTTCAGCAAAGATTTTATCGTCAACTTCTTGTTCAATATCCACACTTTCGTCTTTGATTGTTTCAATAAATTCAATCTCATCGTCATCCTCGAAAATGGTTGTAAAATAGCTGCACTCAAACTTGTGAACTTTTTTCATAAGCCTTCGCCAATATATATCATTAGCCCAAAGATAGCGAGCAACTTCTTCACTGACTTCCAAGTCAATAGTTTTGTTATGTATTCGGTCTTTATACTTAATCCAAACCATATCTCGCTCCTTTGCCAAATTATATCATACATATTCCAACTTTGTTATTCATTTGACAAAAAAAGACAAGCCAAATTTTGACTTGTCCTAAAAAGCGGGCTCCATGTTGCATGTTTATAATTCAATAGACTTCACACTTTCTTTTGTATTTGTCAACCTATCTTCCAAATCATAAGTTCCATTGTTTTCAAAATTGTTGCCAATGATGATTGCTTTTCTTATGCCAAAAAGTTCGTTGTCTTTCAGTTTTTCACCAATTGAATAGTTGCGGTCATCAAGACAAACTTTCATACCTTTTGCTTTTAACTCGTTATAAAGTCTTTCGCCCTCTTTCAAACAAACTTCATTGTTTTTGCAGATGATGTTTACATTGAAAGCAGAAATGTTGTCAGCCCAAACAAGTTTTCCATATTTGCGAATTTGATTGACAGCAATAAGCGCAATAAGTCTTGAAACACCAATTCCATAGCAGCCATTCCAATAATAATCCTGTTTGCCTTCGCGATTTGTGAAAGTTCCGTTCATCATTTTGGAATAGATTTGGTCATTTTGGAATATATGCCCAACTTCTGTTGCTTTTCTTTGAACAAACTCTGACTTGTCAATTTCAACATATTTGCCAAGCACAAGCGCTTTCAAATCTTTGTCTTGCAAATCAAAAACTTCTTCATTTACATAAAGCCCAAGTTCGTCATTGCAGAAAATCGTATCTTGCCCATATTCTTCGTCAAACCACATAAATTCACTTGCAATCTTACCGCCCATGTCGTTGACAGATGTGATGTTTTTGATGTTGTCAAAGCCAAGTTCTTTAAAAATCTTATGGTAGGTTTTCATCATAAGATTGTATTTTTCAATCATCTTTTCTTTGCTTTCATCAAAAGAATAGGCGTCCATCATATTGAATTCCAAACTTTTAATAATTCCACCTTGACAGCGCATTTCGTCACGAAATTTCGTGCCGATTTGATAGTGGACAAAGCCTAAGTCTTTATAACTTCTCACGCTATCTTTCACCATTTCCACGCTAAACTCTTCAGCTGTGGCACAAATGGCATAATCACTGTGTCTGCCTTTGCTTGTGAACATAGTTCCAGATTCAACATATTTATCCCAGCGTCCACTTGTCTGCCAATAACTTTTTGCTTGCAAAATTGAATATTGCACTTCAGCACAACCGATTTCATCAAGATTTTTTCTAATGATTTCTTCAATGTTTCTTCTTATTTTCAAAAGCATTGTTC
>CAMUNJ010000075.1 GCA_947090235.1 uncultured Bacillota bacterium | reverse complement strand
GTTGATTTTAGAAAGAATAAATATTTGAGCGGTAATTAGTTGCAAAAAGAATGTCAAAGGACATTCTTTTTTAAAGTTATAATAATTATAAAAGAAACAATATTGTTTAAAAAATAGTTTAAAATTATATTTTTTATAAAGTTTTGATTGTGCTTGTTTTTTTTGTTAATTTTTGATACAATATTATTATGTTGATAGAAGCAAAACTTATTGAGTTTCTGCAAAGCAATGCTAGTGTTGGATGGATTGCTTTCTTTAAAAACTTTACTATGTTGGCTAGTATTTTAGGGCTAGTAGTTTTTGCAATTATAATCTTTTGTAAGGATAAAAAATTGTCATTTTGGTTTGTTTTAACTTTTGGTTTTGTTGCTTTATTAAATTTATGTATAAAACATATTATTAAGCGTCCACGACCTTTTGATAGATACGATTTTATTTACAATTTTGGCAACGAAAGCGGATACAGTATGCCTTCTTCTCATTCTGCCATTTCAGGAATGATAGCCGTGTTTATTTGTTATCTTGCCTTTAAATATTCTAAATCTATATCTATCCGCGTTTTGACTATTATTGTTATGACATTATTTACCGCTATGATTTGTCTTTCTCGCATGGTTTTAGGGGTACATTATTTGACCGACACTATAGTTGGTGTTGCTGAGGGGGTTATTATTGGGCTTGTATCATTAAAGGCTTATGTTGTTTTGAGCAAGAAGATTAAGGTAAAACCAACCGAATAAATTTACTGGAGATAAAAATGGAAAATGGAATTTGTATTTTAACTAATAGCGAGCAGGAAACTATTGCTGTAGGTGAAAAAATTGCTGGCGTATTACAAAAAGGCGATGTAGTTATTTTAAATGGAGATTTAGGGGCAGGTAAAACCCATTTTGTTAAAGGTTTAGCCAAGGGGCTTGATAGTAAAGATCTTGTGACAAGCCCTACTTTTACTTTGCTTAATATTTACGATGGTGGCAGGCTTATTATAAATCATTTTGATATGTATCGTCTTTCTTCTGCAGAGGAGGCTTGTGAACTTGGTTTTGAGGAATATTTTGACAAGGCGACAATGAATGGAGTTAGTGTTGTGGAGTGGCCAGAACAGGTTGACGGGTTAATCAAAGCACCTTATTATGAAATTGAAATTAAAAAGACAGAAAATGAAAATCAAAGAAAGATTTATTTTAGGAGGGCATTATGATAGCAATTTCAACTGCTTTTAATTTTTCTTTAGTGGCTATTGATATAAATGGCAAACAAGATTTTATTGAATTGGATTCATCTTGTAAGCAATCAGAAAAAATCTTGCAAACTATAGATGAAATTTTACAGCGAAATGATTTGAGTATCAGAGATAACAAGGATTTTTGTGTAGTTATAGGGCCTGGCTCTTTTACAGGCCTAAGGATAGGCGTTGCATTGATAAAAGGATTATCTGCTGGGATAAAAGATAATCAAGTTGTAGGGCTTTCTTCTTTAGATTTTATGGCATACGAGCATGTAAAGCAAAACAAGCCAAAGGATAATTTTATTTGCGTGTTAAATGCTTTGAGTGGTTTATATTTTGTTTGTGAATATGACAAAAATGCAACAAGGATAGGTGAGCAGCGATTAATAAATAATGAAGAATTTGCTACAATTTCTTTACAAAAAATAGGTTTGCATGGAGAAGATATTGTTACAAATAAAGTTAAATTGACAGCAAAAAGTTTGTTGGAACTGGCAGAAATCAAGTTGGAAAAGCAGGAAATTTGCGATATAAAAGCGTTAAGTCCTGTGTATTTACGCAAAAGTCAGGCTGAAGACTCTTTGGAACAAAAAAATATTAAAAAAAGTTGAAAAATTTTGTAATTTTGGTAGACATTTTTTAGTTAGTTGGGTAATATATAGAAGAAAGCATTGATAGGTAATTTTTTAAGATTTTTTCAAGCAAAATATTTTTAAATTTTACTAAAAAATTATGCAAAAATGCTTGCCAAAGTTTTAAGTTTTAGCATATAATTATGCAAAACATAAAGGAGAAATTATGAAGAAACCAGTATATGTTAGATGTCCAAGATGTGAACTAAACTACATCCAAAAGAAGGATAAACTTTGCAGTGTTTGTAAGGCTGAACTTGCTGCTAAAGATGACTATATTGACGACATTGATTTGGAACTTTGTCCTATTTGTAAAACAAACTATATTCAATCAGATGAAATTATGTGTGCCGCTTGTTTGAAAGAACATCAAACTGAGGATGGCGAACTTAGTGGTGATTGGGAAGATTATCTTACTCGTGAAGATGATGAAGATACAATGACTATTGAGGATGAAACTGGCGATATGGCAACTGTTACAGATATTACTGAAACAAGTATGCTTGATGATGAGATTACTTCTGATCTCGACTTCGACGATGAAGATGGATTGAGTTTTGATGATGAGGACATCGATCTTAGTGATGAAGAGGAAGAAATGGAAGACGAAGATGACGACTTTGATGATCTCGACGACGATGACCTTGATGATTTTGATGATGATTATGATGACGACGATGAATAAAAATGGCAAAGCCATTTTTATTTTATATAAAAAAAGATTAAAGCAAAATGGCTTTAATCTTTTTTGTTGCAAGGATTATTGTTTATCAAGGTCGTTTTGCTTTGCATCTTTTTGTTTGATTGCTTCGCGTTGACGCTTTGTTTCTTCGCTTGCAATTCGTCTTTCAACAGCAATTAGATATTCTGGTGATTGAATTTTTGTTAATTGTTCATTCAAGATATCTATTTTTTGTTGCAATCTTGAAAGTTTGCTTGCATAAGATTTGAACTCTTTTTCTGTTTCTTTAGTTATCTTTCCTTTGCTAGAAAGTCTTGCATCTTTAATCATTTGCTTATGGTCTTCTTCAAGAAGTTGTTTTTGAGATTGCATTTCTTTGATATTTTCTTTTGTTTTTTCAATTTCTCTATCTCTTTCTTTAACTGCTTGACCAATAATAAGTTCTTGATTTAGGCTTATTTTTCTGTCATAACTTTCTTCTCTAATTTTTTCTATTTTCTTTATTTTAACTTGACGAAGAAGCCAGCCAACAACTGCAATTATAACAGCCATACTAGTTATGATAGAAGGAATCAAAATCCAATTCATATTATTTACATCACCAACATTATCAGGAGTCTCGTCGGTAGGAGGGTTGGTGTCTGAATTGTCGTTAGAAACATATGTGCTTGTGAACACTGTTTTGTTATATTCTTTATTATCATCAGATTTAGCGTCGTTATAAGCCTCTTCGCTGCTATTTGTAAAGTTAATATTAGATAGATATGCAGAGCCTTCTGTATGTTTATCTAATTCAAGTGAGAACTGAAGATTGCTTGTAGCCTCAGTTGAAGCATAAAAATATATTGTATAATCAGTAAACTCTTCGTTAGATTTGATTTCTTCTGCAAGAGTAAAGTTTGTAAGTCCTACTTTAACGCCATATTTACATTCATGATTTTTTTCGTCATCTTCATGATCGGCATCAGGTCTTTCATTTAAATTGGTTTTAAGCGTGAATGTGAGTTTATAATAAGAGCCAGAGTTTAGTTTGAAAGTATAGTTAGATTTCAAACTACCTGTTGCAGGTGATAATCTTGAAGCAAGAACTAAAAGATTTCCATCTTCATATTCAACTCCAAATTCATTGTTTTGTCCTTTAATAATTCCGCCAACCATAGCATTAGATGAACCATTATCTACATTGAATGTATAGGCAGGGGAAGTGCTTAGTGAACTTCCAATTTCACCATTTGGGTCTAAGTTTAACATATAATCTGTTAAATCTACTTGATTGGTTGATTTATCAAATTTATCTTTATCAATAGAGGTAATAGCAAAATTGTCAAGATATGCAGTACCAATCATTTTGTCATCTTCTGTTCCAAGATGAATTATCACATTGATATTATGAGAAGAGGTTAAAGCAGTATGGAAATCAATATTTATAGGATTGCCATTCTTGCTACTCCAAGTATTATGAGTGGAAGCAAGAGTTTCTTTAAATAAAACAATTTTGTTATCGTCAACAACTTCAACAGTTATTTGTGTATCTTTTGTAGGATCGACATCAAGAGTGTAATAATCAAAAGTTAAGTTGTAATATTTATCGGCTTCTAATGTGTATGGCTCAGACTTAATTGATTGATAAGAATAGTTGCCATTATGGAGCATATAAACATTATTAGGTGCATCTATTGAGCCTTGGATAGGATTGCCAGGGTAAGAACTAGCCCATGAATATTTAGAATACAATTTATCATAAGTTTGGTCATTATTTAAATAAATTACACCACTTTCAGTTAATTCAGTTTTATCTGTAGGTTTAGTTGCAGTCCAGTATTTAGCAGTAAGAGGGAATGTAAATTCGCCATCTTCAACAGCAGTATAATTGAAATATGCATTTTTGAAATCTAAAGATACTTCGTCGCCTTCAAGATTAAGGTAATTATCTGCACCTTCAGCATCACTTGATGAAGCATATTCAATTTTTATATTATCAACCATAACACAGC
>CAMUNJ010000074.1 GCA_947090235.1 uncultured Bacillota bacterium | reverse complement strand
TTTATATAGATTATATTTAATAGGAGATATTATGAACGAAGATATAAAAGAAATTATCTCTGCTTGTAAAGAGGATGTTGAAAAGGCTATCAATCATCAATCTAATGAATACATGGTTATTCGTGCAGGGCGTGCAAATCCTCACATTTTGGATAGAGTTTTCATAGATTACTATGGTATGCCTACACCTCTTTCTCAAATGGCTAGTATAACTGTACCTGAGGCTAGAATACTTGCAATTTCTGTTTGGGATCAAAGCCAAGTAAAAAATGTAGTAAAGGCTATTGCAATGGCTGACCTCGGCGTAACCCCAAATGATGATGGAAAAGTAATTCGTCTTGTTTTTCCACCTCTCACTGAAGAGCGTAGAAGAGATATCGTGAAAGATGTAAAAAAAGTTTGCGAAGAAACTAAAATTGCAATTCGCTCATCTCGTAGAGACGCACTAGAAATGCTTAAAGACCTTAAAAAAGAAGGACTATCTGAAGATGAATGTGCTTCTGCAGAGGAGGAAGTTCAAAAGATAATCAACATTTATTGTGATAGGGCTGACGAACTTTCAAAGGCAAAAGAAAAAGAAATCATGGAAGTTTAAAAAACTTCTCATGCTTTAGGAGTATCGCAAAAATCTTATAAAAAAGGAATTTATATGTTTAAAAAAATCAAACTTAGCGATAATTTACCAAAGCATATCGGCATAATTATGGATGGCAACGGAAGATGGGCAACTAAGAGAGGCTTGCATAGAAATTTAGGACACAAAGAAGGCATAAAAGCCGTTGAAAGAACTATTGATGCATCAATCAAATATAATATCAAAGTTGTCACATTTTTTGCTTTTTCAACTGAAAATTGGAAACGCTCTAAACAAGAAATAGATGGTATTTTTGATTTATTAAGAAATTATTTGATAAGTCAAAAAGAAAAATTTCTTCTTAAAGGTGTTAAATTGATGTCAATAGGGGATATTGACAAGTTTCCAAAAGATCTTGTAAAAGAATTGAAAGATTTACAAGAAAAAACTAAAAATAACGATAAACTTATTGTAAATTTGGCAATAAACTATGGTGGAAAAGATGATATTGTTCGTGCTGTCAACAATTTGATAGCAGAGGGCAAGACAGAGATAACTAAAGAAGATATTTCAAGTCATCTTTACACAGAAAATTTACCCGATCCAGACTTGGTTATTAGAACAAGTGGGGAGGAGCGAATTTCTAATTTTATGATTTATCAAATGGCGTATAGTGAATTATATTTTCCTAAAGTATTATGGCCTGATTTTGGTGAAAAAGATTTGCTTAAAGCCTTACAAATTTACTCAAAACGCGAAAGAAGATATGGAGGAATTAAATGAAAAAGAGAGTATTAACATCAATTATAATGGTTCTTGTTGTTGCACTTGCTTTTGTTTTCAAAATGCTTGTTCCAATGGGTGATTATTTCTTTGATGCTCTAATTTTACTTGTAGCATGTTTTGCTGGCTACGAAATGTCTAAACTTTTAAAAGATATGGGAAAGGCTAATTATAAATATTTGGCTTGTTTGTTTCCTATAATTTTATTTGTCAATCATTTACTTGGTTGGCTTTATGACAGCCAAATTGGACTTGGTTGGACAATCATGATTGATGTTTGTCTTGTTGTTTTGACAGCCGCTGGAACATTTTTGTTTGGACTAGCCAATGTTAAACAATTTCAAAAAGAAATCAGAATAAAAAAACTTGAAAATGTGACACCTGTTAAACTTGCTTTTGAGCGTGCCATCAATACTTCTATGGCTTTTATTTATCCTGCATTGTTATTGATGCTTATGACTACTATAAATCATTTTGCTGATTTAACTTCAACTTTTGCAGGCATTACAAATGTGGAATATGCAAAATATTTCTCATGTGCTGGTCTTGTTTTAATGTTTGTTATACCTGCTTCTACAGATACTTTTGCCTTTCTTATGGGGGCTATTATAGGTGGAAAGAAACTTTGTGAAAAAATCTCTCCTAATAAAACAATAGCTGGTGCAGTTGGTGGACTTGTTTGGTGTGTTGTTTTGTCTATATGTGCATATTTAATTTTGAATGCAATACCAGTTGTTAATGTGGCTTTTGTTGCTCTTAATTTTCAACTTTGGCATGTTGTTATAATCTCTTTGCTCGGCTCAGTTGTTGCACAATCTGGGGATATATTTGAGTCTTTCTTAAAACGCAAAGCAGGAGTAAAAGATAGTGGAAAAATTCTCCCAGGACATGGCGGAATTTTAGATAGATTTGATAGTCACATTTTTGTTGCTCCATTACTTTTGATTGCTTTAAGCATAATATTGCTTTGTCTTTAATAAAGTTATTACAAAAGCCGTTATTTAGTTTTACGGCTAAGTTTTTAGGCGAGGGTAAATGATAGTTTTATATATTTTGCTTGCTATTGTGCTTTTACTTTTGATGGTTCTTATTCATGAGTTTGGGCATTATGTTGCGGGAAGAGCGTTAGGGTTTAAGATTGAAGAGTTTTCCGTTGGATTTGGCAAGGCTTTAATTTCAAAAAAGAATAAACGCGGAGAAAAGATTTCTCTCCGTCTTTTTCCGTTGGGTGGATATTGTGCTTTTGCAGGAGAGGAAGATGATAAGGCAAAGTCTGGTTCATTTACTGCCCAAGCACCTTGGAAGAGAATTATTGTATTTTTAGCCGGCGTTACATTCAACTTTTTGACTGCAATTATATTTTCAGTTATTCTACTTTGTGCAGTAGGTTATGACATTCCTCAAATGAAAGTTTATGAAGACTATAATACTGCAATGACTTACAAATTGGATAAAAAAACTTATTATTATAGAATAAATGATGAGTCTCTTCCTAAAGATTTTAGAATGGGAACAAGCACTCCTTGGAATTCTCAACTTCAAGAAAACGATGTTATTTTTGCTATTAATGGAACTCATATTGATTTTGCTTATTCGGCTACATTTAATGATTTGATTGCTGGTCAATATAAATCACTTGCCGTTTGGCTTAGAAATAGCACCGAAGAAAAACCTCAAACTTTAGATAATTTTGGGGTAAATGGCAACGGATCTATGAATTTTACAGTTAGAAGAGGTGGAGAGTATCTCGATGTTCAAGTACCATTGATTTATACCACAATGACCGAAGATGAGGCAGGAACAATCATTGCCGTGGATAAAGATGGCAATGCGAGACATTTATTTTCTATAGGTTTCTCTTCTCAAGCATATAAACATTCCTTCTGGGAAGCAATGTCTAGATGCATCTCATTTGCTTTTGGGCTTGCTTGGGTTGTTTTGAAAAGTCTTTGGATGCTTATAACATTCCAAATTCCAATAAGTCAAATTGGGGGCCCTGTGACAACTATTTCAACTATTGCTTCCTTTGCACAACAAAACTTTGCTTCTATCCTAGTTTTGATTCCACTTTTATCGGCAAACTTAGCCGTCTTTAATGCTTTGCCTTTTCCAGCCCTTGACGGCTCTCATGTTGTGTTTACAGGAATCGAATGGATAAGAAGAAAGCCTATTAATCGTAAAATTGAAAATATAATTCATATGGTAGGGCTTGGAATTTTATTTGGTTTTGTAATAATCGTTGACATTTTGCATTTTGTGTTATAAAATGTAACCATGGAAGAATTGATTGAAAAATTGAATAAACAATTTGGCGAAAAGTATGCTAAATTTAAACTCTTTGATGTTGTTTATGATAAACTTAACTCTATCTGCACAGTTTGCTTTTTGTTTCCTATGACAATAAGCGAAGTGAGCGAAAGTGAGCGTGAGGAAATCTTAACCTTTGTCAAGGAGTTTTTTGCATTAAACGGCGAAATTAAGGTTAAGTTTAAAAAGAGTTTTCTCGATCAACCATTGATAAAAAAAGAAGTTAAAAATTATTTTGAAGAATATCACAAAGGTATAACTCCATATATAAATTTGGATAACATAACTAGCCAAAATGATGGCTTGAATGTGAAAGTCCAAATAGCATTAAACGACGATGTATTGTCTATGTTGGATGAAGGCAGTTTAAAGCAAAAATTAATTCAATTTTTAAATAGAAGGTTTATTGCAATATTTGAAGTTGAATTTAAGGAAAATCAAGATAAATTGCCAGAGGAAATTGATGCACCAGACATTATTTCTGTGCCTAAAAACAATGTAATAAGATATGATGTTAATATTATAAAGAAGATATTTGGTGGAGAAATTGCTCCTAAGCCAGAATATATAAAAAATATTTCAAAGCCAAAAACATCTTGTATTTTGGCTGGAAAAATCAGTGATATTATAAAAAAGACTTTTACAATAAAAAAAGGAAAGCGTGCAGGGGAAGAAAAAAGTTATTATTCTTTTAATTTGAAAGATGGTTCATCAACCATTGAATGTATTTATTTCTGTCCAAAGGCAAATGAAAAAACTATGGATGCTATAACAGAAAATGCTTCCGCTATGACTTTGCTTTTTGTGGGTGATATAGAGAAAGGGTTAAGCGGAAGGCTTACATATTATATCAAAAAAATGAGTACTTGCAGTGTGGTTGAGAGGATTGTTG
>CAMUNJ010000073.1 GCA_947090235.1 uncultured Bacillota bacterium | reverse complement strand
TTTGGTCTTATATATGAAGATGAAGTGTTAAAGTATGTTTGTTATGGTGTACCTGCTATATATTCTTCTCAAGCCCCAAAACAACTTTCTGGATTCCCAGTTTGGTTTCCGCTAGATAAAGAAAAACGCGAAGGTTTTGGATATTGGCTTAGTTATCAAGATGCAAACACTGGAGAAAGCATAAAAGCAATTGTGGAATAAAAAAAATTTATTTAAAATAGTTAATTTTTTAAATTTTTATTGTATAATGATTATAAGGAAATGTTATTATGAGTATTTTTGCTATTATAATGATTTCTTTTTTAGGTTTGATTTTGGTGATATTAGCAATTCTTATTTTGATAGGAGTAGGCAGTTTCAATATGTCTCTCTCGGCAAAAAGTATAGCCAAAAATATCTCCAAAGCCAATACTAAAAAGAATTATGAAAATTTTAAGATAGACCATTCTTGGTGGGACAAGCATAAATGTGAAATTATTGACATCAAAAGTTTTGATGACTTAACTTTATATGGGCATTTTATTGCCTGCGAAAAATCCAACAAAGTGGTTATTATTGTCCATGGTTATGGCGGAGAATATAAAGACATGAATAGTTATGCTGAAATATTTAATAAAAGAGGTTATAATATTTTGGCGGTTGAATGTAGGGCTCATGGCAATAGTGAAGGTGATATGGTTGGCATGGGCTGGCTTGATAGATTAGATATTAAAGCATGGATTGATTATCTTGTGCAAAAGAATGCTAACTATAAAATAGTCTTGTTTGGTCAGTCTATGGGAGCAAGTGCAGTTTGTATGGCACTCGGTGAAGATTTACCTAAAAATGTTGTTTGTGCAATTTCTGATTGTGCTTTTGATAATGTTTATCGTCAAATGTATTATGTTTGTAAAGATCATTTAAAATTTTTGGCAAAACCTACATTAAATATTTTTAATGGCTATATGAAGCGTACAAAAAATTATGATATGAAACTTGCAGATGCAACAAGCCAGCTTAAAAAAGCAAAAGTTCCTGTATTGTTTATTCATGGTAATGCTGACGATTTTGTTCCTGTGGAAATGTGTTTTAGATTAAGTGAAACAATACCAGAGAATAGAAGGGAAGTTTTGATAGTAGAAGGTGCAGGACATATAATGTCGTATGCTACTGATAGTAATGCGTATATAAAAAAAGTCAATAACTTTTTAAATAAATACAATATGTAAAAAATGAGCGAATTAATTTTCGCTCATATTTTTTATTTTTTTATATTGTTTTATTGCATTTTCTTTATTTTCTTGTAGCAGATTTTGATTTTGACTATTCAAAGTTAGCAAGTATCTTCTTTCTGCACGCAAGAAATCAAAGTATTTATCCTCATTTAATGTGCTATCTAAACTTAGTTTTTCACCATTATAGCGGAAGAGTGGCCAGTAGCCACAATCAACTGCATTTTTTTGTTCTTCCATCATGTTAGCAAGGTCAAAACCCATATTAACACATGGAGAATATGCTATTATCAAACTAACTCCATTATGTGCTTGAGCCTCTTTAAATGCTTTTATACATTGGGTCATATTGCTTCCAAGAGCAACCTGAGCAACATAGACATTATTATAAGTCATTGCAATTTGTGCAAGATTTTTTTTATGTGTGCGTTTGCTATTTTCGGCTAGTTTGATATTTGCTCCAATAGGGGTGGCTTTGCTTGATTGTCCTCCAGTATTTGAATAACTTTGATTATCTAAAACCAAAATATTAACATTTTCGCCACTATTTAGCACATGGTCAAGACCTCCAAATCCTATATCATAAGCCCAGCCATCACCACCGATTATCCAAACGCTTTTATCCTGATTATTATTATATACACTGCCAAGTTTTATTCCAAGACCAAATTCTGCATTATCTTCAAAAAGACTATTTGCCCAAGCAGGCCCATGCCCATTTTCATCCTTGCTAAATGGACAAGAACTATAAGTGCCTGCATAAATGCTTGAGCAACCTGTGGCATTTGCAATAATCATTTTATCACCAAAAAGCATAGATGCAAGTTTTATATATGGTGTTTGCCCACATCCTGCACAAGCGCCAGAGAACTCAAAATATGGTTTATTGAATTGTAATCCTTTTGCAAAATCATCTTTAAAGATATTTTGTTTTACTTGAGGAAGAGGAGTGAAATTTATATAATTATTTTTTTCTTTTTCTAAGATATTTTTTGCTTCAGTCATTTCCAGCGCTTTTTTTATTGCAGGGCATGTGTTGGCACAAACACCACAGCCAGTGCAATCAAGAGGAGAAAGTTGTATTTTGTATAAAGCATCCTTGACTCCTATAGCTTTTGCAAATTCTTCTTTAGAAGAGGTAGTTTTTTCATCAATCAATAAAGCCCTAAGTGCTGAGTGAGGACAAGCAAGTACACATTGACCACATTGTATACAATTTTCTTTAATCCAATTTGGCAGGTTTTCTGCAATGCCACGCTTTTCGAATTGGGCAGTGTCGGTTGGGGTGCTCCCATTACATGAAAATTTAGAAACTGAAATACTATTTCCTTGTAAGTCCATAATAGGTTTTTGAATATTTTTTGAAAATTCCCCACCATTTATACATGTTTTTAAAGAATCTTGACCTTGGTCAATTGCAATTTCAACACAATTTATACTTTCAAAAGCCTTTTCCATAGCGTTTATGTTTTTATCTATTACATCTTGACCTTTGCGAGCAAATGTTTTTTGAATTTGTGATTTTATTTCTTGTTTAATTTTTGATGGAGGAATAAAGTTTGCAATTTTCATAAGTGCAGTCATCATTATAATGTTTATTTTAGCACCTAGGTTACATTCTCTTGCTATGTTTTGAGCATCAATAACAAAAACTTTTGCATGCTTTTCTTTCAAAATTTGCAAATATTGTTTTGGAAGAACTTTAGAAATTTCGTTAGAGTCGAATATTGAATTAAAAATTACTACTCCATTTTCTTTTAATCCTTCAAGCAAGTTGTATCTATGCACAAAAGAAAAATTGTTTATCATAATAAGATTACTATTTTCTACAAGATAAGTTGAATGAATAGGTTTATCACTAATTCGAATATGAGAAATTGTCATACTGCCACTTTTTCTGCTATCGTATTCAAAATATCCTTGAATATATTTGTTGTAGTTTTCGCCCAATATTTTAACAGTAGACTTGCTTGCAGAGACAGACCCATCCGATCCCAACCCATATATTTTGATAGAATAAGCATCATTATTTTCTTGTACAACTTTTATTGGTAAAGAAGAAAAAGTTTGGTCGTCATCAATGCCAATTGTAAAGTTATCCTTAGAATTTTTTGCTAAAAGATTTTCTATTACCGCGTTAACATCTTTTGGAGAGAAATCTTTACCGCCTAGACCATATACGCCTTTTATAACTTCCACATTTCTTTCACTTTCTTGCACGCGTGAGATTACCTCAAGGGCAAGAGGTGAGGTTGTGCAACTTTCTTTGCATCTATCAAGAACACAAATCTTGTTGACGCTACTTGGGATATTTAAAATAAAAGGCCTGAAAAGTTTGACAGAACAAAGGCAAACATCTTGAATATTGTTGTTTTCGATATATTCTTGAATAGTTTCGCAAGATGACCCCATAGAAATAATCATATTTTTTGCATTTTTATTGCCATAGATTTGATAAGGAGAATATTTTTGTCCACAAACTTTTTCAATTTGTTGAAAGACTTTATCAAGTTGTTTTTCAACTTCATTGTATGAGGAAATACTTTTTATTCTATTTTGAAAAAAGGTATCTGGGTTTTGAGCAGTGCCAAAAACTTTTGGATTATCTGGCGTTAAAAACTCTTTTTTCAATTTAATATTTTTTATGTCAAAACAAGAAAGCATTGATTTAATGTCATTTTCTTCAATTAAGTTGATTTTTTGTAATTCATGGCTAGTTCTAAAACCATCCATAAAATGTAATACAGGAAGACCGCTCTCAAGTGCAAAAAGATGGCTTGCTAAAGCCAGATCCTGTGCTTCTTGTACATTTGAAGAAGAAAGCATAATATATCCTGTTGACCTTGTAGCCATAACATCACTATGATCACAAAAAATATTGAGTGCGTGAGTCGCAAGTGCACGAGAGGCTACATGTATAACATTTGGTAAATTTTCGCCAGCTATTTTATACATGTTTGGAATCATTAAAAGCAAACCTTGACTTGAAGAAAATGTATTAGATAATGCTCCAGAAAGTAAAGCCCCATGCATTGCTCCAGCAACGCCTGCTTCCGATTGCATCTCAATGGTTTTGACCTCTTCTCCAAAAATATTTTTTTCTCCTCTTGCACTCAAAGAAGTGCAAAGTTCAGCCATTGGTGAAGAGGGGGTGATTGGATATACTGGGATAACTTCGCTAAATTTATATGCAATGCGTGCAACTGCTTCACATCCATCAACTATTGCTTTTTTCATTTTTGCTCCTATTTTGAATATATTATATATTTTTTATTTTTTTTAGTCAAATTATTTTAAAATACTATATATGTAATTAAAACATTTAATGTTCTTGTTTTTTGAAAGTAAATAATATATCTTTCGGCGGAAACGAAATAAAAATTTAAGTTTTATCTTAGATTTAGTTGACGGCC
>CAMUNJ010000072.1 GCA_947090235.1 uncultured Bacillota bacterium | reverse complement strand
GATGAACATTTACATCAACATTATCTACTGGTAAAGAAAGTTCAAGCACATAAACTGGGAATTTTCCTTTCATCAAAAAGCTTTCATAAACTCCTTGCACTGATGATGAAATCAAATAATTTTCAACATAACGTTTATTTACAAAAAGCGATTGATATGTTCTGTTACTTTTTGAAATGCTAGGTTTAGTAATAAAACCTGAAAGTTTATATTCATGCTCTTGATAATCAACTTCTATCAAGCTTTCATACACATCTCTTCCATAAATCGTATAAATAATTTCTTTCAAATTGCTACATCTAGTGTTATATATTTGCTCACCATCCACATAATAACGAAACGCTATTTCAGGATGAGCAAGCATAAATTTTTCAATTAGATGTGTAATTTCACCCTCCTCAATCTTAGGTTTTCTTAAAAACTTTGCTCGAACTGGTGTGTTAAAAAACATATCACGTACAATTATTGTAGTTCCGTTTTGACGTGCAACTTCTTCAACCTGGCTAAACTCTCCTCCATCAACTTTAATTGAATAGCCAGTTTGACTTTCTTTTATTTTTGAAGAAAGATAAACATGACAAACAGAAGCTATACTTGCAAGAGCTTCACCACGAAAACCAAGCGACATAATGCTATCAAGATCTTCAACATTTTTAATTTTGCTGGTAGCATGAGGTTTAAATGCAACAATAAGATCACCTTTTTCAATTCCACAGCCATCATCTGAGACTTGAATTTTGTTTATACCGCCATTTTCAATATCTATTTGAATTTGAGTTGCTCCAGCATCAATTGAATTTTCTATTAATTCTTTAACAATTGAAGCTGGTTTTTCGACAACCTCGCCAGCACTAATTCTATTGTAAACTTTTGGCTCTAATACATTTATTGCCATTATTTATCCTCCTCTTTTTTAGCCTCTGTAACCAAATCATTTAAAAGATCAAAAGCATACATTGGTGAAACCCTTGTTATGTCTACATCTTTAAGTCTATTTAAAATTAAAAGTGCTTTTTTATTGTTAACTTCAGCTTTATTCTTTTGTTCTTTAAAGATTGAAAGATCGAGTTTATTATTAACTTTTTCAAGATTTTCACTAATTTCTCTTGCCCTTGCAAGCACTTGAGTTGGAAGCCCTGCAAGTCGAGCAACTTCAATACCAAAACTTTTGTTTGCCCCACCTCTAACAATTTTTCTTAAAAAGACAACATTGTCATCTTCCTCTTTAACAGCCACTTTGTAATTTTTTACACCTTCAAGTACACCTTCAAGGTCTGTAAGTTCATGATAGTGTGTTGCAAATAAGGTTTTTGATTTAAAATTCTTGCAAATATATTCAACAACACTCCAAGCAATACTAAGTCCGTCAAAGGTAGAAGTTCCTCGACCAATTTCATCCAATATAATAAGACTTTTATCTGTTGCATTTGCAAGAATTGTTGCAACTTCACTCATTTCCACCATAAATGTACTTTGACCAAAAGCAAGGTCATCACTTGCACCAACACGAGTAAAAATGCGGTCTGTAAGAGATATTTCTGAATTCTTAGCTGGAACAAAACATCCAATATGAGCCAAAAAGGTTATAATTGCAACTTGCCTCATATAAGTACTTTTACCAGCCATATTTGGACCTGTGATAATCATAATTCTATCAGTTGTTTCATTTAAATATGTATCATTTGGAATAAATGAGCCAGACCTCAAGTAATGCTCTACGACAGGATGTCTACCATCAACAATTTTAATATTTTTAACAGATTGATTTATAGTTGGTTTTGTAAGGTTGTATTTTACTGCTACTTGTGCATAAGACAAAAGTGCGTCAATTTCTGCAATTGCAAGTGAAACCTGTTGAATTTGCACCACATATTGATCTAAATATTCACGAATTCTATTAAGAAGAAGATTTTCAAGTTTGATTGCTTTTTCATCTGCATTAAAAATTTTATCTTCAATTTCTTTAAGATCTTCAGTTATATATCTTTCACCATTTGAAATTGTTTGTTTACGAGTATATCTAATTGGAACAAGATCTAAAAACTGTTTTGTAACTTCTATAAAATATCCAAACACATTGTTTAAGCCAATCTTAAGTGTTTTAATACCTGTGGCTTCACGTTCTTTAGCTTCAAGATCTAAAATCCACTTTTTACCCGTTGTTTTAGCATCTCGATATTCATCAAGTTCGGAATTAAAACCTCTCTTTATATATCCCCCTTCTTTTAATGTTGAAGGACAATCTGGATCAATTGCATTTTCTAAAAGTTCTGCCATTGCAGAAAAATCAATAATATTTTCTCGACAAGAAATTAATTTAGCACACTTTGCATCAGCAAGAGCTTCTTTTAATAATGGAAGAGCTTTCAAAGAATTTTTTAATGAAATCATATCTCTTGGCAAAATTGTGCCATCTGCAATTTTACATGAAAGTCTTTCAATATCTCTAATATTTGCAAGAGCATCTAAAAGTTTATCTCTCATAATAAGTTTTTTGACAAGTTCATCAACAGCATCTAGTCTTAAATTTATCTCTTTAAGGTCTTTTAGAGGTTCATCAAAATATTGACGCATTTTTCTTCCACCCATTGGTGTTTTTGTTTTATCAATAATTGAAATTAATGAGCCAAAACGTTTTCTGTCTCTTATAGTTTCTACAAGTTCAAGATTACGACGGGAGTTCATATCAATAACCATATATTTATCATTTTTGATAAGTTTAAGTTTATTAATGTTTTTCATTAATCTTTTTTGTGTTTCTTTTACATACTCAAGCGTAGCTCCACAGGCGTAAATAAGTGCTTGTTGACCAGAAAGCTCATACACAGAAAGACAATTTTCACCCAGAACTTCTTTCAAATTATTTATCGCTCTATCATCTGTAAAAGCCCAATCATAATATTCATTAGATTTTGGCAAGCCACCTAACCTTTGAACAGGAAGATTATCATAAAACTCTTTTCCTTGGATATTTGCAATAACTTCACTTGGACAAATTCGTGTAACAAGGTCTGTAAGATCACTTTCAAAATTTACCATAGGCATTGCAAAAAATTCACCAGTAGAAACGTCAACATAACTTACGCCCATTTTGTTTTCATCTTTATAAATGGTTAAAAGATAGTTGTTTTTGTTTTCTTGCAACATTTCTTTTTCTGTTACTGTGCCTGGTGTAATAACTTTGATAACATCTCTTTCAATAAGTTTTACACCCTTTTTTGGTGAAGTAAGTTGCTCACAAATTGCAACCTTATATCCTGCGTCTATTAGTTTTGCGATATAAGTTTGTGCTGCATGATGAGGCACCCCACACATTGGGGCTTTTTTCTCAAGTCCACACATTTTGCTTGTTAATGTAAGATCCAATACCTTTGAAGCTGTGATTGCATCATCATTAAACATTTCATAAAAGTCACCCATTCTAAAAAAGAGGATACAATCAGTGTAATTTTGTTTTGTTCTAAACCATTGTTGATAAAATTCTGATCCTAATGATTGATCTTTATTCATTTTTTGTTATCCTCCTTTTGAATTTGTTTATTTAATGCTAACAATTTGTTTACGCGTTGATTTTTTATTTCTTCATCCACTTGTCCATCCATAGAAGCTGCAACAGTATTTTCACGTGGCGAATACATAAAAGCAAAAATATTGTCAAATCTTACTTCTTTGACAAGACTATAAGTACGCATAAACTCTTCTTCATTTTCTGTTGGAAAGCCAACAATAAAGTCAGAAGTAAGTCTACAATTTGAAATTTTTTCTCTTATCTTTTTTATAATTTCAAGATAACTTTCTCTTGTATACTTTCTGTTCATAAGTTTTAAGATACGGTTATCTCCACTTTGGGCTGGAAGATGAATATATTTTTCTATTTTATCCTCTTTTGCCACAACATCAATAACTTCATCTGTCAAATCTTTTGGATGAGAAGTCATAAAACTGATAGTAAAGTCACCTGGTAATGCACAAATATCTTTTAAAAGTTTTGCAAAAGAAACTTGTGGAATTAAATCTTTACCATAAGAATTTACATTTTGACCAAGAAGAGTAAACTTTTTATATTTGCCACATGCAATAAGCTCTTGAATTTCTTTTAAAATATTTTCTTCTTGTCTAGACTTTTCTCGTCCTCTAACATAAGGGACAATACAATAAGTGCAAAAATTATTGCACCCTTGCATGATATTTATCCAAGCATTTTCACCACTAGTTCGGCTATATGGCAAGCTTTCATCAATTTCGCCCTCTTCCCAAAGTTCAAGCATACGCTTTTGTTGTTTTTCTTTGATTTTACCTATATATGAAGCAAGACTTGTAACATTAAATGTACCAATAACTATATCTACAAATGGAAAAGTTTCTTTTATGTATTTGGCAGTAGCCTCTTTCTGTGTCATACAACCACAAACCACAATAATAAGGTTTGGATTTTGCTTTTTCTGTTGTTTTAATGCACCAACATTGCCAAAAACACGATCTTCTGCCCCCTCACGAATAGCACAGGTATTAAAAACGATAATGTCTGCCTCTTCTCTTGTATCGCAACATTCATAACCCATATTTTCTAAAATGCCAGCAATTTTTTCTGAATCATGCACATTCATCTGGCAACCAAAAGTAACAATAAAGTATTTCATATAACCTCTTTTGCTTTACGCTATATACATCCTATTTTA
>CAMUNJ010000071.1 GCA_947090235.1 uncultured Bacillota bacterium | reverse complement strand
GAAGTTTATGCCAAAAATGTTTACAAGTGGCTTTAAACCAAAGTCCACTACCAAAGAAGCCAAACAAATAATTAGACGAGAAATTAAAGGCTATTATGGTTATGGCAGAGAAAAAGAATATGGTGTTAAAACTGCTGTTGAAGCAATGCGTATTGATGCAAATAACTATTCTGTTGGTCGTGGAACGAGTGATTGGAATAAAGGTAAAGAACTTGTTAATGCTGGCTGTTTTGCTTGCTATTATGATGATCAACGAAAGATGTTGTCAAAGATATATGGCAAGCGAAATGTAGATAAGTGGGATGGACAAAAAGTGCATAACACTTATGGGAATTTAATTGGTCGAGAGTATGCTTCAATGTTAAAAGAAAAACAGAAGTCGAAAAAATCAGTTAAAAAGAAAACACATAGATAAGGAGAAATTATTGACAAAAAGATTAGGCAATGTTTATTGGGCAAATAGTCAAAAGATTGACAAAACAGACAAGAAGAAAAGACGACAATATGCAGTAACAAAAGATAATGGCAAAAATGTTGGTGTTTCAAAAATTCGTGGCTTCAATGGTAATAAGAAGAATGACGAAAGATTGTATAAACTCAATAGAGATAAATATCCATTAACAAAACGAAGTGGAGTTGATAAAAAGATATATTCTCAAAGAGCAGACAATAAAAAGTCTTTAAGATTGGAAGATACTGAAGTTTTTGATAAAACCCCTGCTTTTAAATTAAGTAGCCATGATACTCATAGAGTTATGAAGCATACTGGCTCAATAACAAGAAAACAAAAAAAAGGGAGAAAGTATTAAAACTTTCTCCAAACCGAACGGTGCAGGTCGGAACGAAGCCGACAGACACAATTTAGTGTTTTGCGTTGTTCATAAGTATTATATTCAATAAAAATTAAAAAGTCAATACTTTTTCATAAAAAAACAAAAAATTTAAAATTTGTTGCGACATCGCAAAAAAAATGATGTTCGCCTTTTCGCTTATGTCTGCATTATCGAATGTTTGCGTGTTCACGCGAAAGTTATATGTAGGTAATGTGGGCAAGGCACAATTTAATAAAAGTGTAAGTCCTATTAAAGTTATAGGCACTTAATCAATACTTTCAAGTTGATTTTTGAGAAATATACAAAATATAAAAATTTTATTTTAAGGAGATTTTAAAAATGGCATTTATTAAACCTATTAGAGAAAAAGGAATAATTATTAGTAAAAGATATCAAGAAGCAAAACAAGCAAGAACAGATATGAACGGTAAGGAATGGCCTGCAACCGAAGAAAAATATCTTGTTGAAGTTATTAGTTGCGACGAGGACGATTTCAGCAAAGAAACTGGAATTTTGAAAGGCACAAGAGTTGAATACCCAGTTGATAAAGCAACTTATGAAAAAGCAAAATTTGGTATGTGGGCAAATGTAAAATTTCAAGCAAATGTATTTGGAGATAAAAATAGTTATCAACCACTTATGTTTAGTTTGATACAAAATAAAGAATAAAGGAGATTTAAAAAATTTTGGACAAAGTTAAATATATTTTATTTGTGCTTTTAGGTGTTGCGTTGGGAGTTGGTATATTCTGCGTAACTGTTGCGATTGGTTGTGCTATTAATGGTATTAGTTTTGGTGCACAAATTACACAATGGTTTGGAGAAGTTGCACCAGCAATTAAAGACCCAATCGAAGATGTAGTTCAAGCAGTTTCACAAACACCTATTGTATAGTGGTTGATGTCCTATGGTTAAGAAAATTATTATTATATTGCTAGTTATAGCATTAGTAATTTTGTTTGGGACTTGGCCATTGTCCATACTAGGCAAGATTTTTGAATGGATAGGTATTGCTTTAAAATGGCTTGCTGGTGCTTTAAACTTCTTTGGCTGGAATGGAATAATTTGACAAAAAGCACTATTTAGAAGACTTGTTTAATGTCCCCTATTTAGTGCTTTTTAATTTAAAATAAAGGAGAAAATATTTGAAAACATTAAAAATTATAGGCAATTGTTGTTTAGTGTTTTTGGCAGTAATTGCAGTTTGTGTTTCTCTTGGCTTTTGTTATTATCATTTCTTTGTAAAAGATATCGTTATTGGTGTAAATAATATTGCTGATCAAAACGGGCTAGATATTGTGAAAGAAGAAGATTTAACAGAAGAAGAAAAAGACGCTTATGCTGATAGATGGTTTTTAGAAGCAAATTATTTCTCAAATGATAAGGAAAATGGAATTGAGTTGCAAGAACTTAATTTTAATTATTTTAGAGATTGGCATTTAACTTCTGATGGTTATCGTGCTACTGGTATGCAATATCTTGGAGATTATAAACATGAAGCAATTGATGTTTCATTTAAGAGTGATCAAGAAAGAGATAAATATGTATTTCCACAATTTAGTTATTATGATACTACTGATGGAATTTCATATACTGGCTACACTGGTATTGAAGCGTCAACTTCTGTTTTGTTAAATCGAGCAACATCTTTTACTGTAAAGATAGATAATAGACCTTTTGAAATTCAATTAAATAAGACTTTAAAAAAAGGCTGGTGGATCTTTGGTAGCACATATTTCTATACTTGGCCAGAGTTATTTCAATCGGTAATGCAATGTATTAAATTAAATTCTCGTGGTTATGGAGATTATTATATAACTGTAGATTTGAGTGATTATTTCACAGTTTATGAATATAACACCGAAACTGGTAAATTTACAGCAGACGATGTGTCTGATGTAATTAAAAATTATTCAGTTTTAAAATTTCATTATGACGAGAATGGTGCTAGAAATAGTAAACAATCAATTTTTGGAATTATAGATTGTAATCCTAAATATGATGTTGAAGATATAAACATAAATACTGAATATTGGCAAGAAAGAATGGTTTATAACTTAACTGAAAAAGACCTTGTTTATAGATATAGTGATGTTTATCAAGGTTACTTTGCTGGTTTGAGTTTAGATACTAAAAAACTTTTTGCAGATATGCCTAGAACAAAAGTAAATATTAATTTAGATTTACAATCTCAATATTTGCAAGATAAAAAAATAAATATTGTTGGTTTTGAATATAACGCATTTGAAGATTTTGAAATTGATACTTTGACAATTAAAGGTAATTCACAAATTTTTTATATGTTAGATAAAGCACTTTACAATACTAAATTACAAACATTTAAATATTCGAATGGTATAACATTCGATTTTGCAGAAAATGCAATAAATAACGAATATGTGGGGGTGGTTTTATGAAATGGTATACCTATTTAATATGCTTCATTCTCATAATAGTTGGCACATTTTGTGGCATACAACTTTATAAAGAAGTTAAAGCAGAAAGTTATATAAATGGCTCGATTGATATATCAAATCAATTTAGTCAAGAAAGTTTTAATTATTCTTCTACTTCTGTTGTTTTCTATCATGATTTATATGACGACACTAACACATATTCTTTTGAAAAAGAGTTGTTAAAGGTTGAAGACTTTAACGGAGAAAATAAACAATATAAAGTTATGTTAAATGATTTTGTATTGTTAAATGCAGATATAAAGGCTGGCAGTGTTTATTCACTTGTAACTATGGACTTTTATAACACTGACGGACAACTTGTAAATAATGCAGAAATGAATGTGTCTATAAAGTTTTTAAGCAATAAAACAACTCTTACACTTTCGACTATTGGGCAAGAAAATGCTTCATTTTTGGAGCAATATTTTGCTGATAATGGAATTAGATTGAAAGTGTTAGAAATTTTATAAAGGAGAAAATATGGATACAAAAAAAGTTTTAACATTGATTTTTAGTATTATCTTTATTGGTGCTTTTACTTTTGTATTGACGTGGGGAATTATAAACTTTAATAAAGTAAAAGATGGTATGTCTGGCACTGGTGTTTATACAGAGCAAGATTTAAATAATGCCTACCAAGATGGTTATGATACTGCATTGGAAGATAAAGAAGAATATACCGAACTTATCGCAGGTTATAGAGATACAATCACAACCTTAAATGATAATATATCTCAACTTAATTCACAAGTAAACAATCTTACAAACAACAATAAAGATTATGCTAGTGAAATTCAAAAACTAGAAATTCAAAAGGATGCTTTACAAGAACAAATTTTAACATTACAAGATATAAAAACTGATAATGAAGAAACTATAAAAACATTAAATTCAATAATTACAAATTTAAATGTTCAAGTTTTAAATTTAAATCAACAAATAAGTGATATGACATTACAAAGTCAAAATGTAACATCTCAAATTAACGCTTTAAATAATAAAATAAATGAACTTCAAGCAAGTGTAACATATTATGAGAGCTATATTGCACAATTAGAAAGTGGCGAACAAGTAGTTGCAACTTTTGAGTATGACGGAAGTGTTTATAATATTCAAATTGTTAATAAAGGCTCTAAATTGTCAGTTAATGAACCAACAAGCACAGATAATAAGATATTTAATGGTTGGAAAGTTAATGGAGAATATATTAATTTGAACACTTATACAATTACTCAAAATACAAAATTTGTTGCTGATGTAACATATAAATATAATGTTAAATTTATTGTTGATAATGTTGATTTTGATAATCAATTAGTTATTAAAGATAATTTTGTTATATTGCCAACTAATCCTACAAAAGAAAATTATGTATTTGATGGTTGGACTATTGATGGCGTTAATGTT
>CAMUNJ010000070.1 GCA_947090235.1 uncultured Bacillota bacterium | reverse complement strand
GAGTTATAAAAATGGAACGCCAGTTGGATTTACTGGTGACACGGCTTATTGCAATGGTTTGATAGAACTTATAGAAAGTAGTGAAGTTATATTTTTAGATACCTCTTCAAAAGACATTGGTGATAGGCATTTATCTGCAGGTGAGGTTATTGCTTTAAAGAAAAAATACAAGGACAAAAAGTTTTACTCAGTGCATGTGAGCGAGCCGGTTTTAAATGGATATAAAAATAGATTGGATATACCTGATGTTGGAGAGGTTATACATATTTAGCAAGGAGAGATATGGAAAAGATTTATGATATTTTAATTATTGGTGGAGGGCCTGGTGGGATTACTGCAGGGATTTATGCAAAAAGAGCAGGAAAAAATGTGGCTATTATCGAAAGATATATGCCAGGTGGTCAGGTTTCACAAATTGGAGATATAGAAAATTATCCAGGGTTTGACAAAATCAATGGTTTTGAGCTTGCAAACAAATTTTATTCTCATGCTACATCTTTGCATGTGCCTTTTCTTATGGAAGAAGCTGTGAAGGTGGATTTTTCAAGTGAGGTGAAAGTAGTTTACACAAGAAAAAATCAATACAAAGCCAATGTTGTAATTTTGGCCATGGGTTGTAAAACGAGAGAACTTAACATTGAGGGCGAACAAGAGTTTAAGGGGAAAGGCGTAAGTTATTGTGCTGTTTGTGACGGCAATTTCTTTAAAGGGCAGACTGTTGCTGTTGTTGGTTCTGGCGATAGTGCAATTGGTGATGCGATTTATCTTGCAGGCATTTGTGAGAAAGTTTACGTGCTTACAAAAAATGGTTTTAAAACCACAAATCACCCAGTGGATGAACTGGATAAGTATAAAAATGTAGAAGTGTTAGATAAAGCCATTTCAGGCAAAATTTTGGGTGAAAAGACAGTTCAAAAACTTGAATTTGTGCAAGATGATAAAATAAAAACAATTGATGTTAACGCAATATTTGTTGCGATAGGTAGAACTCCAGACACAAGTATTTTAGGCAACGAAGTTGCTTTATCTGAAAAAGGTTATATTAAAGTAGATGCAAACTTTATGACATCAGCCCAAGGTGTTTTTGCTTGTGGAGATATTGTAGAGGGAAGTATCAAGCAAATTGTAACTGCAACTGGAGATGGAGCATTAGTTGCAACAAAAGCGATTTTGTGGTTGGCAAAGAGATAGGAGGAATAAATAATGTTAGCAATTGTTACAGGTGGGACTAGTGGTATTGGTTTTGAAATTAGTAAACAATTTGTAAATAGGGGTGATAATGTTATTGCTTTGTATAAGTCTGATGATGAAAAAGCAAACAATGCAACTAAGTTATTAAATTGTGCAAAAGGTACTTTTACTGCTGTGAAGTTAGATATAACTAATGAGGAGGCAGTTAAGGAATTTTTTTCAAAAATGCCAAGGTTAGATTATGTAATTAATTGTGCGGGTATTACTATTGAAGATGATTTCGAAAGACAACCAGTAGATGACATTAAAAAGGTAATAGATGTTAATTTGTTTGGTAGGATTATATGTGCTAAATATGCAATTCCATTGCTAAAAAAGTCACAACTACCTAGGATTGTGAATATTGCTTCACGCTTTGCAGAGAAGCCATTTCCTGGCGCGATGGGTTATTGTTGTTCAGAAGCTGCAACAGTCATGTTAACAAAAGTTTTGGCTTTGGAATTTGCGGGTACTGGAATTAAGTGCAATACAATTAGTCCATCTTTAACAATTACGCCACTCACAGATGATTTATATACGCAAGAAGAGAAAGAGGAATTGTCAAAGAAAAATCCAACTTGTCGCTTAGGCAAGCCAGAAGATGTCGCAAATCTTGTAATGTATTTGTGTAGTGAGAAATCTGATTATATAAATGGTGAAAACATAAATGTGAATGGTGGATTATTGTTGCTTTAAAAAATAATCAATCCTCATGCGGATTTTTAGAGGAGTTTATAAAATCCTCTTTATCGCTTGCTAGGGCTATGTGGCCATAACGAGAGTTTATTTGATTTATAACTTTGCTGGCATCTTTTTTGGGGGAGTCGAACAAAGAAATTTGTTCGACTCTTTCTTTTTCAAGATTAGAAGTGCGAACTCGTATTGCTCGTACTGGTAGGTTATACTTCCAAAAAGTGTCCAAAAGGTTTAAAGCATTTTCGGCAATTTCTTTGGCTTTGTTTGTGGGGGTGATAGTGTGACTTTTACCAAATCTTTTTAGTTCATTTGTTTTTACAGAAATACCTATAGTTCTAGCAATATAGCCTTGATTTATTAGTCTTGAAGAAACCTTTTCTGCTAAAAAAAATACAAGTTTAGAAATGTCTTCACGAGAGGTTATATCTCTAATTGCAGTTGAGCCATTGCCTATGCTTTTTGGCGGTGGCAGGTGAAAATAAGATAAAACTTGGTTTTCATCAATACCCAATAATTCTTTTTTAAGTTCAACACCAGTTATTGTCATATAGGATTTCAAAAAACTATCTTCAAGTTCAACAAACTGACCTATTGTTTTGATATTTATTTTATTAAACTTTCGCTCCAACCTGCCACCTATGCCAACAATGGCGGTTAAGGGGAGATTGTAGGTTAGATCTTTAAAGTTAGATTTGTCTATAACTGTGGTGGCGTCTGGCTTTTTCATGTCAGAGCCAAGTTTTGCAAAGATTTTATTGAATGAAACTCCCACAGAAACAGTAAAGCCAAACTCTTTTTTTACTTTTTCTCTAATTTCATCGGCAATTTGTTTTGGATTTTTACCTAAATATTTTTGACAGCCTGTCACATCAAGCCAGCATTCGTCAAGACCAAGAGGTTCAACTTTGTCGGTGTAGTCAAGATATATTGCGTGAAGTTTTTTAGAAATTTCTTCATACAAGTCATAATGCGGAGCAAGGCAAACAAGGTCAGGACATTTAGTTTTTGCTTCCCAAATTGCTTCGCCCGTTTTAACACCAAATTTTTTTGCTATTTCATTTTTTGCAAGTATAATTCCAGTTCGTTTTTTAGGATTGCCTGTGACGGCAACAGGTTTATCTTTTAGATCAGGGCGTGTGGCACATTCAACTGAGGCAAAAAAATTATTTACATCACTATGCAAAATATCTCGCTCTTTCATTTGCCTTTTGCCCCCTTTTTATAGTATAATTTAGGCATATTGAAGGAGTTTTATGCAAGATACTATATGGCAACCAATCAAATATAAAAATGCTTTTTGTGATGTGGAGGGGAAATTTGTTTTTGAAACATTGCCGCTTCAAAATGCAATAGAAAATGATTTTGGCAGTTTAAATTTATCTCTACAAGATTGCAGACAAATTTATAAATCTACAATTCAAGAAAATATAAAAAATGATGTTGCAAAGTTATCTATTCTTGTTAGTAATCCATTTCTTGCAGCCGAAATACTTGAAGAACTTGATTTAAATGCAACTATAGTCATCAATGTGAAAAACAATGATGCTATCTCAAATAAATTAATTGAAGATTTTAAAAGAAAATATAAATTTCCTCTAGCGATATATATTTCTCAACTTTTAGATTTATCGGAAGAAGAGATAGAAAATATTGTATATTTAGCGGGAAAAGAAAAAATTGCAATATATATAAATTTTTTGCGTTCGCTTGCGGAGGCGGGTAGTATAGATAAAATATACGGAAAATCACCTGCAAAAGTACTTGAAGATTTTGGATGTCTTGACAGAGAATGTTATCTAGTAGGCTGCAATTTTCTTGATAAAGACGATGCTCAAATTTTATCGAGTTATAATACAAAAATTATCTTGACGCCTCTTGAAGATATGTTGCTTGGACAAGGATTTGTTAATTTGAAAATGTTGTTTGAGCAAGGTCTTAAAATTAATCTTGGCAGCGGCATTCACAATTGCCTTGAAATGCAATCGCAAGCAAAAATTGCACTTGGAAATACTGCAAATTTGATGTATGATCCTTTTCCTATTTTAGAAGAGGAATACAAAAGTTTGTTTGAAATTTAATAAAAATTAGGAGAATAAAACAATGGAAATTACACAAAAACTTGCAAGTGAATTTGGACTCAAACTTGAGTATTCACAAAATATTATAAATTTGATTGATGAGGGTTGCACAATACCTTTTATTGCTCGTTATAGAAAAGAAATGCATGGCACTTGCGATGACCAAACATTGCGTGCTTTTTCGGACAGGCTTAAATATCTTCGCAATTTGAATGAAGAAAAGGCTAAAGTAGAAAAGACAATCACCGAACAAGGCAAATGGACAGAAGAACTTCGTGTTGCACTTGAAAACGCCAACACTATGACGGAAGTTGAAGATATATATCGTCCATATAAGCCAAAGAGAAAAACTCGTGCTTCAGTTGCTATCGCTAAAGGCTTAGATCCTCTAGCAGATATTTTGCAGGCTCAAAGCAAGGCTTTTGTTTTAAATGACGAGGCTAAAAAGTTTATTACCGAGGAAGTCCCAACTATTGATGAGGCAATTGCCGGAGCAAAGGATATTATGGCAGAGCGTATCTCTGACAGTGCAGAATTAAGAAAGGAACTTCGTGAACTTTTATTTAAAAAAGGATTTATCACTTGTGTTTTGGATCGTGAAGCAGAAGGTAATTTGACATACGAAACTTATGATGGTTTTAAACAAGAAGTTAGCAAACTTCCATCTCATAGAATTCTTGCCATCAACCGAGGAGAAAAGGAAAAGTGTCTTAAAGTAGATATTGAAGTCAACAGAGAAGTTATGCTTAATGTTATAAACTCATATTTCAAAAAGGATAATGTAGATACTAACGAGATTATGACTCAAGTTATTGACGATAGTT
>CAMUNJ010000069.1 GCA_947090235.1 uncultured Bacillota bacterium | reverse complement strand
TGCGCTTTCCGTCCCCACTGTCGCAATATTATTCGCCAGAAATGGTTGAAGAATATAAAGATTGGATCTTGAAAGCAAATGCTGTTATTTTAGTCTCAAAACAAAATAAGGATTTTTTGGAAGCAACGATTGACTTTTGTCATGAACACAAAATCCCGACAACTCTTACTGTCTCTCATAAAAAATTTGATGTAAGCAGTGTGCAAGATCTTGATACTCTAAAAAAGGTAGATTTTATTGCAGCAAACTTTTCGGAAGCACAAGAACTCACAGGAAAGAAAACTATAGAAGAAATGTTGACTATGTTTCCTACCCTTATCATCACAAAAGGTGGCGAAGGTGTGTATTTTGTGGACGAAAATGATAAACTCGCACATGAGAAAGCTATCAATGTTGATAATATTGTTGAAACAAATGGCGCCGGAGACACTTTCATCGGAAACTTTATTGTCTATTATGCCGAAGGCATGCCAAAGACAAAATGTGTGAGAATGGCACAATGTGCGTCATCTTTGGAAATTCAAAAAATGGGTGTTTTAAATGCAATCCCAGAAAGAAAAGAAACGGAAGCACAATATGAAAAAGAATATGGCTCATTGAAAGAATTGAACTAAAAAAACAAAAGGAGTAGAAAATGAAAAAAGCTAAAATAGGCATTATTGGAACAGGTGTTGGAATAAGAACTCATTTGAAAGGTTTTAGAACACTTGAAACGGCGGAAGTTGTTGCTATTGCTGGGAGTTCGCTCGCCAGAAGTCAAGAATTTGCAGAGAAATTTGATGTTCCTTTTGCTTGTGCTGATTATAAAGAACTTTGCGATCATGAAGATCTTAACCTTATTTGCATTACAACACCAAATAGACTGCATTTTGACATGGTGAAATATGCACTTAAAACTGGAAAACATATTCTTTGCGAAAAGCCATTGTCTGACGATAGCAAAGAAGTCAAAGAGTTGATTAAACTAACAAAGGACTATAATAACCTTACTCTTGTCGACCACCAACTTAGATTTAATCCATATATCCAAAAGATAAAAAGTTTAATTGAAAAAGGCACTCTTGGCAAAGTATATTTAGTCAAAATCAATCAACAGGGATCGGGCTTTGCAAATGAAAACGCTGCTTGGTGTTGGAGTTTTGACGCCACACAGGGCGGTGGCGTTCGTTTGGCTATGGCTTCACACCTAACTGATTTAATACAATACTGGTTTAATTCCCCAAAGCCAACAAGCGTTATGGGTTATCTCAATCCAATAACAAGAGAGAGAAAAGACGCAAAAGGTAAAGTCCATAAAGTGCTTTCCAGCACACTTTGCACTGCGAACATAAATTTTGCTGACGAAATGCAAGCAATATTTACAATCAATGCAGGCTCTTATATGGAATCTCGCTTTGATATTCACATTTTTGGGGATAAAGGCGAACTTACATTCTCACTTCAAGACAAATTGAACTTATATTTGCGTTCCAATATTGGCTCAAAACAGCAAGTTGAAGTAAGTGGAGTTTTTGATGATGAAAAAGAAAACAAAACTTCAATTTTTTCAGGATCATTTAGATACTTTGCGCCAAAACTTGTAAATTCAATTTTGAAGAATAAATTTGACGCAATAAAAGAGTGTGCAACTTTCGCAGACGCCGAATATAACTTGAAAATTCTGGACGCTATTAAAGAGTCCGCGAACACAGGTTTGTCAATCCAATTAAACAAACCAAAAACAAACAAAAATGTTTAAACACAAACTATATAAAGGAGAAATAAAATGAAATTAATTTTAAGTGGCGGTGGCGCTGGCGAACAAGTTAAGGAAAGTTATAAACTTTTTGCTGATACAGTGAAAGGTGGAAAAGTTATATATATTCCACTCGCTTGGAATAATGGGCCTTATGAGAGTTGCATAGACTGGTTTGCAGGCGAAATGAAGCCATTTGGCATAACAGATATTGACCTTATAACTGACGCCGCACAAATTACAAAAGAAAGATTAAGTAGAGTAAAAGGTGTTTTCATTGGTGGTGGCAATACTTACAAACTTCTAAAAATGTTAAAAGAAACCGAAGCCTTTAAGAATTTGAGAGAGTTTGCATTAAGCAAAGACACTGTCATTATGGGCGGAAGTGCTGGCGCATTGATTTGGGGAAGAAGCATTGACACTTGCAAAGATGACGGTTTAGGAATAAAATCAATTTGCGACCAAAATCTTGTTAATCTGGAAGATACAACAGGGTTTGATATGTTGAACGGATATAGTTTACTTGTGCACTACAAAAAGAAAGATGAACAAATTCCTGCAACAGAGCAAAGAATAAAAAGGCTTTTGAAAGAGGGATATAAACTTGTTTGTATCCCAGAAGAAACAAGTCTTGTTGTTGATAATGGCACTTTTTCAATAATCGGTAGCAAAGAAGCTGATGTATTTGACAATAAAACAAAAACAACTGCAAGAGAGCCAGACGAGATTAGTTTGTAAAACTATAACAATGATTGGAGTTTTAATGAATAAGGATATAAAACAAGAAATTCAAGAAAGAATTGACGCCGCTGAAAAATTGAAGAAAGGAATAACTTTTGACTGGTTTAGAAGATTTTTTGATATGCTTGAAAAATCAGGTGTCAAAGAAGAAATTATCTTGAAAACTATGGACTATTCTTTGAGCGCTGACGGTCTTGAAAGAATAACCGCAAAAGGAAACAGCGAAGGCTTGTTCAACAATAAACAATCAAAAGAGGCAATAGACAAGTTTTTTGATTATATGGGAAACATGGCACAAAGCTATGGCAAAGACAAGTTTAAAGACTTTTTAGAAAACACACTTTTGCAAATTGCAGACGAATATGAAGAATATAAAAAACATGGGCACGCAAAAAGAACATCACTAAAAAATTTATTCTTGAAACATCTTGTGCTTGAACACCCAGAAGATGTCGCTTTTGAATATTCTGGAACACCGATTGAAAAAATGTCTGCGGAAGAAGATACAAGTTTAATCTTCTTGAAAATTGCCGGCATGGAAATTGGTGACATAAAATTTGAGGAAGTTAATGGAAATCCACCAATTATACAATTTATTGATTTTCGCACTTTAAATGGGCTTGAAAAAATGGGATTAGGCAGCCACTTGTTTGTTGAATTTTGCAAGCAAATGACTGAACACAAGAAAGGCTATTCTGTTATAGCTTGGAATGTCATGAAAGGACATGACGGTGAAAAGGTTTATTCTAAATGGGGTGCCTATCCCGTGAAAGCCTATATTGATAATGATTTCTTGGAAGTTGACACTTCCCCACTTACTGACGAAGAAACTGACGAATTTTATGGTGAACATGGCAGGATATATTATTTCTCGCCAGAGAAAATTGAAGAAATAAGCAAACAATCAAACAATCGTTATGGCAAACAAGAAAAAGCTGAAGAATACTTTTTGTAGATTAAGGTAGTAGCATGGATTTAAGCAAAGATTTTGAAATAATTTTTAATTATGCACATTATTGGAATTGGCTCCCAGATTTAGATGTTGCTGAAAAAATATATCGAACATTTCCCGATTCCTATTCAGTACTTACACCATTTATGTATAGTTATTTGGAAGAAATGATTAGAACGAACACAAGTGAATATGGCATAGTTGCATTTGATAAAAATAACAAACGCAAAGAACATAGAGCAGTAGGATTAAATTTAATCAAGTTGGCTATTGAAGAAAACAACGACAACCATGAACTTGTCGATTTGTTAAATGAAGCGAAAAGTTTTTTCAAAACTTCTTCTGAATTTGATCGTGGAGATAATAGAAATAGTGTTCAACATGGATATATGCATCCAAGATTTTGGAAACAAGACAATTTTGAAAACCTTATTCACTTTATTGCTAAGTTTTCGCCATTTGCACAGTTTTAAGCTTCATGTTTTAAAAATTAGGTATCTTGTAATAGATATCTTTTTTATTATATTTTAAAAAATTTTGCTAAAGAGTAGGCAGCGATTTCAAAAAGTTGTCCCTATATAGTATAGAGGGAGAAATATTTTTTCGTGGTGTCACCCATTGATACCACGGCTTTTATATTATTTACTTGAAAAAAACTTTTTCAAGGTGTCAGACATTGAAACCTTTAAAAGTTTAGAATAAGAAAAATCAAAAACTTTTCCCGTTGGGACAGACGGTGTCCCAGCGACAATGCTAAGATATGGCATGAAACAATGAAAAACTTTTCCCGTATCACAACCCGTGTGTGACGCGGGAATGTTAAGATGGGCAAAAAAAAGTTTAAACAAGCAAAAACTTTTTCCGCTGTCAAAGATGTGTTGACAGCGAGAATGTTAGGATTGACATGAAAAATCAAAAATCTTTGCTCGCGTATTCAAATGGTGAACACTTGACAATGATTAGATCTACAAAAATATTTCCCGCGTTGTCAAATGCTGATAACGCGACAATGCAAAAATATTAAAAGGAGGTGTGAAATGTAAGATTTAAAAGTCGAAACAAAATCTAAACAAAAGGAGGTTAAAATTGGACATTTAAGACACGAAAAACAAATAGACAAGCAAACTATCAAACAAGGAGAAACAAGCCAAAATGGACGAAATTAAACAAGAAAACATTGTGAGAATTAAGGATAAAAAACTGCTTGAAAGATTGAACAAAATGTATGCTGAAAGAAAAGGAGTTGTTTACACTTCCAAAAACAATTTCTTGAATGACATTTTGCAAGTTGGCATTCAAACTTATGAAAAGCAGGAAAAAGACAACTGGGCAATTCAACATGAAAAACAAACACTGTTGGACGCAATTCATGCCCACACAAAGCGAATGAACTATTTTATCAAATTCAGCAAGCCATTCATTAAATCTGCCTATGCAAACT
>CAMUNJ010000068.1 GCA_947090235.1 uncultured Bacillota bacterium | reverse complement strand
GTTGAAAATTATCCAACCGAAAGAGCAGGTTTATTTGCTGTTAATTTATCAACTTCTCCTAGATATGATTGTGTATTTGGACTTTCTAGTTGCAATAAAGCGGGATCTTCAATTTCAGGAGATTGTCATAGCGTGATAAGGCTTGATGGTGATAGATTTTTATTTGCACTTTGTGATGGAATGGGTAGCGGAGAACGAGCAGGTGAAAAAAGCGAAACAACAATTTCATTAATAGAAAATTTTTATAAAGCAGGCTTTGATAACGATATAATTTTATCTAGTGTAAACAAGTTGTTAAATCTTGAACGTGATGATGTATTTTCAACAATTGATGTTTGCGTTGTGGACTTGAAAAATGGTATTGCAGATTTTGTTAAGATGGGAAGTCCTCCAAGTTTAATTCGTCAAGAAGATGGTTGTGTTTTTGTAGGTGGCGGAGCCTTGCCTGTTGGAGTTCTACAAGAGGCTAAGGCGTCAACACAAAAAGCGGTTTTACGAGAAAAGGATATGATAATACTTTGCAGTGATGGAGTTAGTGATGCTTTTGCAAGTGATAATGAATTTAAAGATTTTGTTTTAAGTATAAAGTCAGCAAATCCTCAAGAATTTTCTGATAAAATTTTAGAGCGGGCATTAGCAGGGAATAACGGCTACGCAGTTGATGATATGACTTGTCTTGTTATTAAAATATTTCAAGCATAAAAACTAATAGATAGAAAAAAACACGTTTTAGTCACTAAATTTTGAAACTAGCGGAAAAACAAGGAAAACACCTAAACAACAAGGTGTTTTCTTTTTGCTCTTAACGCTCTCTTAACTGACAAAAAAGCGAATAGTTCTGCTGTTGTCACAGGTTGTCGTTTTAGTAACATATTCTCAAAATTTTTTGACATGCATTTTAACCTTGACAACAAAGAATATTCGTTTAAACCAGAATAATAGAGAGAAGAATACAAAAAGCAAAAGAGCGGATTGCGTTACACTCCGCCAGCAACCGCTCTTTTGCAAAGAAATTAAGTTTTAGGCGTGTGCTTGTCTGGCGGAGCGAAGTGGCGCCACTTGTATAACCAAGCACACGCCTAAATGTCAAACTGAGAAAAAAATTATATTATTTTATATACAAATAAAGAAATTTATGATATACTTGTTTTAACAAGGAGATTATATGACAGAAGCATTGTTAGTAATTGATGTTCAAAATATTTATACAAGTTCAGAAAGCGAATTGTTTGTTAAAGGAAATTCAAAAATAATTTCTAATATAAATAAACTTATTGCGAAATTTAGAGCTGAAAATAAAATCATAGTTTTTGTTAAGCATCAACATAAAAAGAATTTATCTGATTTAGGCAGAATGTTTGACTTCACTGGAAATAGTGACCAAACACAATTCATAGAAAATCAAATAGAAACAGAATTTGATAAGAGACTAAAAATAAGGAAAAAAGACATCGTTATAATAAAAACTCGATATGATGCATTCGAAAAAACAATTTTACAAGAAATTTTAGTTTCAAATAATATAAACAAAGTAGTGATTTGCGGTTTCATGACGAATTTCTGTTGTGAAACAACTGCAAGAACAGCACACGGAAAAGATTATTATGTTGATTTTGTTGTTGATGCAACTGGCACACCCGGAACAGAAATGCTTTCGCCAAAACAAACAATTAAAGCAACAGTGGCAACACTATCTAGCGGCTTTGCCGTTATAAAGAATACTGCAGATATTATATAGGATTATTAAAAATACTTTATCTAGTTCGATAAAGTATTTTTTGCTAGTTTCAAAATTTATAGACATTTAGCGTGTTTTTTATAGTTTTTGGTGCGGATAGTGAGAGTTGAACTCACATAGTGTTTCCACTACAAGTACCTGAAACTTGCGCGTCTGCCATTCCGCCATATCCGCATATCCACAAGCGTTTTATAGGAACCCGACCTCCGCCACGCCTGCATTTTCTATGTTATTTTATCAGTTTTTGGTTTTATTGTCAAATATATATTGTTTTTTAATAAAAACAAGTAAAATAAAAAGCCTTTTGAATTTTAATTTAAAATCAGAAGGCTTTTGTATTAATTTTCTTTTGTTTTTTCTCTTTAGTTGAACGAATATATTGCTTTTTATATAGGCATGTTGATAATCGTGCAACATTAGGTTGTTACAAGTCAAAAGGTGATGATGGGCGAAGCACAATTCTATTACGTTTATCAATATCGTAGTGAATTGCATCAACATCTAATTTCTTTGCAAGGCCAGTTGGAGCCTGAGCAGGAGCCTTTTTAAAGTTATTATTTAAAGCAAAGATTGTCATTTGTTCTTTCATAATAGGTTGACGGAAAAGCTTTGCAATAACTGTGAATTTAGGCAATGTTCTAAGTTCGCCCTTGTCGATAAGTGGACGGCGACTTCTCTGCACGCTCTTGTTTGTGGTTGTTCCTTGTTCACTCTTGCTACTTTCAGATTTAGACTCTTCGTTGGTGAATACAGTCACTTCACCACACGCCTCGGAGAAGGCTTGAATTGTTGAAGCGTCTTCTGAGCCAAGGAAGAGTTCCATTTGGAAGTTTCCACGAATAATTTGTGCTTCGTCAGCACCATATTTGATATCAAGTTGTTTGTAAGATTGTAAGATAATTTCAAAGAAAATATTTCTTGAACGCGAAACTGTAACCATTGTACTAAAATTTTCAATTGCTGGCATATTACCAAACTCATCCAAAATATAGTAAACTTTGCGTTTAAGTGTACCATATTTTCCTGTTTTTGGGTTCATCGTTCTGTTTGCAACATCAACTAGGACTTTGTATAATTGAGAGATACAAAGCGTGCCAAGTGTGTGGCGTTCTGGTTTATGATCTGGGATTCGAATAAAGAATGCGGTAGGGCGTTCTTGAAGTTGAGTAAAATCTACATCTGTTGCACTTGTCATGTATAATATGCCTTCGTCACTGAACAATCCTAAACTTGAACCAAGTGTTCCAAGGAAAGATCTTTGTGTGATAGGGCTTGTTCCACATATTGTTGCCATCAAGTCGTGAACGCTTGAACGAATTGGGTCGCGTCCCTCGCTATAGTGCTTGAGTGAGTCTATTTGAGAATCTGTACCATTAGAATCGCGCTTCATTGCAATTTTGTACATATTGAAGAAGTTGAATTTTTCCTTAGTCATACCAAGCCTAGGATCGCGACTATCTTCAAGCATACCTTCCATAATACCAACAATCAAGTCTTGCGATCCTCTCAGCCACATTGGCTCTTTAGCATCGGGTGGAACTGGAATGATAGCAATACCAATATTCCTTAAAGTTGACTTTGCTTCATCTTCAAGTTGAGTTTTTCTTGCTTCAAGTTCTGATTTTAAAATCTCATTGTCAGGGTAGGCCTTACCTTCAAAAGCATACCAAGTATCGCCATATACTCTTCCGCCAAGTTCTGCCTCTGAGAAAACTTTATAGCCTGCTTCTTGAGGGGTGCAACCAGAGATTTTTTTAACTTCTTTAACAAGATTGCCAGCTCGTTCATAGATGTCCCAAGCAAGTTCCATTGGATTCCATCTAGAAGAAATATAAGGATTATCAAGGTTTAAAACTTGTACATCATAACCTTCTTCAATTAAAATATTATAATTATCTTCATATAATTCGCCTTTTGGGTCTGCTAAAATCATACTAGGTTTTTCTTTTGAGTGGGCAAGAATACGAATAGTTGGATCTGCCAAAACTTGAGTTTTACCAGTACCAGTTGTACCAATAACGAGAGCATGCGTTTCATGCTTCATATTAATTTCAAATTTTCCACCCTTAACCTTGTGCCTAAAAACAAATCCTGTTTTATCAAGAGATGGCAATTTATCCCAAGTGGTATAAATAATGCTAGGATCAGAATTGTTTTTAAGTTGGTCTTCAGTCATAAAAGTTGAATCATGTTGGATCTCAATTTTTTCACCTTTTGCAGTTTCACCTTGGTTTTTGCCATTATCTTTCTTTTTACCTTTAAGTGAAAGCCCAACAGCAAAGCCGCCTAAAACTCCTACACCAGCCATAATTAAAGCAAGTTGATCGATTAGGGCATCGGTCAAAGCAACATTTTGTTTTGTGAACATAACGAGAGCAACGCCAATTCCATAACCAAGAACTAGGAAAACGCCCATTAAAATGAGAACTTTAGTGAATTTACTCATTTTTTTCTTTTCAGCCATAAATCCTCCAAATATAATATATAATATTATCTTACCACTAAATAGACAAAAAATCAAAATAAATTAACAAAAAATCAATAAAAACAATACTTTTTGACAAAAATTTACAAATTTCGACAATGGAAATGAAAAAGATATAAACAAAGGTTTGAAAATTTATAAAATTTTGTTATAATAACATTGCAAAAATAAGCACCTATAGTGAAGTGGATATCACAATCGTCTTCGGAGAGAGTTTTGGGGGTTTGAGTATTCCCTTTGCAAAAAATACTGTTTTGCCCTCGTGGTGTAATGGATAACACTGCGGTCTTCGGAACCGCCTATTCGAGTTCGAATCTTGACGGGGGCACCACTAAATCCCTTTATTTTAGGGCGATGTAGCGATTTTAATGTCGCTACATTTTTTGTTAAAACTCATACCCGCAACAACTAAAAATTGCCTTTTCGGGTTCGAGTGCGGGTTCGAGTTTTTTAAGTGAAAAATTTTTAAAAATTTTCAATTTTTGGCTCAAAAATGGCTTTTGTGACGAATTTGTGACGAATTCGTGACGAATTTCTGCAAAAATATGGCTTATTTCCGTTTAATTTCGGGCTGTTTTGTATTGTATCGTATAGTGTCATTTTTGCAAAAATTTTGCATTTTTCTTGCAAAAATTCGTCACAAATAAGCAATTTT
>CAMUNJ010000067.1 GCA_947090235.1 uncultured Bacillota bacterium | reverse complement strand
TGCTGGATTTTCAAGCACAACATAATTCTAATTTTTATTATGTCATAGACAACAATGATGACAGAATTTTTTATTTAACAAATGGTGCTTATTGTCAAAATTTTATAATAGCAACTCAAAATATCAACGGAAATGATTGTAAATTTGAACTCGGCGAAAAAGAGATGACGATAAGTTATCTTCAATTTAAAAAAGTTTTAAATTTACAAAATGCCTTTGAAAAATATCAAACAGGAATAATGGGTGATAATGTTTATATTCTTTTGACCTCAACTTATAAACAAAACCTTATCCTATTTAACACCATATCTGGAAAAGTTGAAATTCTATCTGGCGACAGAATACAAATAACATCAGCCAATATTTTATTGTCTAAAACTTTAGATAATATTGCTAGACATATTGTTGAAGAAGAATATATTATCACCAACCAAGGCCTTGTCAAAAAATCTCAAGCAATAAATTATGCTAATGGCAGACCAATTATTGTAACTGCAAAAGAAGTTATACCTTATGCCTTTTTACAAGCCTTGCAAGTTGGAGATATTTCTCTTGCTTCATCTTATTTAGACATCTCAATGCGAAGAAAAATTGATGACGAACATTTAAAAGAATATTTTGGAGAAATTCAATCTTTTTATGCTATAGATTTACAAACTTATTTTGTGAAAACTCGAGATAGTAAAGATATATATAAATTTACAATAATTGATAACAAAATTTGCGAAATAGACAATATACAATAAAAAAACACGATTAAGGGTTATAAACTTTGAAACTAATAAAAAACTTTATCTACTAACTGATAAAGTTTTTTATTTTATTAAAAATTGGCACATTATCCTTATAACCTTTTGGGTTTAATGGACTTGGGTGATATATGGGTATAAGTTTATATTTTTTATTAGCAAGCTCTACACTGAATTCTTTTCCTACATAATCAGCAAATTTCCTAATTTTGGTTTGTAAGACTGCTTGTGTTGGATGTAATCCCATTGTTATTATAATATTGCAAGGCAGTTTGTTTAATTGTTTAATTAAGATTGGCATACAATTAGCCGAACATTTCTCCAAATTTTTTCTGTCTTCAATTATACATTTACAACACTCTGTAAAATAGATGTCGATAATTGATAATCCAATATTGTTTAGAAGTTTTTCCAAAATTCTCCCACTGCTTTGTAATTTACCTGAAACATTATAAAACGCCTTTTTACTTTCTATCCAACCATCTTTCGCCGGGCTTTCGCCAATTATTATAAAATTAGTTCTTCCATATTGGATTGAATTGTCGATAAGTTTGGGTAAATTGCCACACAAAGAACATTTAGATATTTCTTCTTGTATATATTTCATCTTCTTTTCCTCTTCAACCATTATAACATAAAATATTGAAATCTTATCTAATAAAATTTAACCCTTTGTATAAATTTACAACTTTGGCACTTAGGCGTGTGCTTGTCCTATACAAGTGGCTCGGTTTCGCCTCGCCAGACAAGCACACGCCTACGCAACAAATTTTGGTTAAAGAAGACAAAAGAGCGGTTGCTGGCGGAGCGTAACGCAGACCGCTCTTTTGCTTTTGTTTTCTTCTCTCTATTTTCTAGTGTAAACGAATATTCTTTGTTATCAAGGTTAAAGTGTATGCTGTTAGCAACCTTGACAACGGCAGAAATATTCGTTTTTTTGCTGATTAAGAGAGTGTAAGCACAAAAAAGAAAACCTAGTCCATTGTTTTGGTTTAGGTTTTTTTATTATTCCGCTAGTTTCAAAAGTAAGTAACTAATCTCGTGTTTTTATTTTTTTGCTACAAATACATAACCAAAAGCGTTTGGACCCCAGTGACATGCGATTGCTGGATCTAGATTATCATAAACTTTTATTTGCTTACGATATTTTTCATCTGTCATTGATATCAAACTTTCAAGATTATTTTTATTATAGGTGTATGAAGCAATAATGTCGTAATTTTCGTCACATTCAAATTCTTTCAAAGCATTTGCTATATATGCCATACCATTTTTTAATCCCATTTTTTTAGTATGAACAGTTACTCTTCCTTCTTTAAAACCTATTATTGGCTTAATATTGAGCATACTTCCCAACAGCCACTCTTTAACTGAAAGTCTACCACCTTTTAGAAGATAATTTAAGGTTTCTGGTATAGCCATTATTTTGATTCTTGGAATAAGTGCATTAACCTTTTTTTCTATTTCTTCAAGAGGCTCTTCTCTGTGACGATTTATTTCATCAACTATCAATCGCATTCCACCAACAGCCATTTGACTATCAATAACTTGAACCTTTTTATTTTCTGCAAACATAAGATTTATCGCATTGTTTGTGCCTGAAATTTGCGAAGAAATAGTCAAGATAATAACGTCATCACCCTTTTCCACACATTGTTTTACTCTTGTTTCAAGATCAACTAAATTTGGTAGAGATGTTTTAGGAAAGATCTTTTCATCAATAAGCATTTTATAAAATTCTTCCATGCTCAAATTGACTCCATCTTGAAATTCCTTTTCTCCCATCAAAATATTGAGTGGTATTAATTCAACATTATATTTCTCTGCTTCCTCTTGTTTAATGCTACTTCCGCTATCAACAAAAACTTTTAACATAATTTCTCCTTTTATATATTGTATTTGATCATCATAGTTTTAATGTATATACAATAATAACCTTATAGCCAAGTATAACAAATAAACAATATTAAAGCAAGCAAAGATTACAAATTATTATTTCTTTCTTTTCGAACAAATATCCGCAATTTGTTTTACATCTTCGGTATTTATAAATGAGCGAACTTTTTTATTAAATTCTATACTATAAATCCCATCGCTTCCAACAATGATATGATCAATAAATTGAGCATTCATAATTTTAACTATCTTTTTAAACTTCTCATTGGTATTAATATCTATCACTGAAGGTTTGCATACGCCTCCTGGATGATTATGCGTTAATAATATAAACGCCGCTTTTGTTTCATTGATAAAATCACAAATAGAATTTGGAGACGATATTACTTGAGCACAAGTTCCTGTTCCCAATTTGCGTTGATTTATAACTCTAAAAGATGCATCCAACGCTATAATATACAAAATTTCGCGTGTTTGAAATCTAACCAAACTTTCGCATGTATCATATATTTCATTCCAGCCACTAATCTTAGTCTTTTTAGCCATTTTGCTATTCATATAGTAATCAAAAATTTTTATAATTCCCACAAGCATTTTTGCCGATCTTTCATTTATGCCATAAACATCTTTTAAAGAATGTTCATTAGCATCCAAAACATTTTGTATTGTGCCATATTTTTCAAGCAATCTATGTGCAAGCGGATTGACATCTCCTCGAGGAAAAACATAAAACAATATATACTCAAGCACTTGATGGGGGCTTAAATCACTCAATTCAATCTTGCTATAACTCTCAATTATTCTAGCCCTGTGACCGGCATGAATATCTTTTTCTTCTGGTAAAACTTTTGCCATCGTACAACTCCTTTATGTGTCAAGTTTAAACATATAAAGTATATCATTAATAAAGAAAAATGTAAAACACTTATCACAAAAGAATTTTATTGTTTCATAATCTTTACTTGACAATAGTAAGTTATAGTGTTATAATTGATTTCGACAAATCTTGATAAAAAGTTGCAATGTATGAAATTTAAAAAACTAAAATACAACATTATATGCTTAGTTATGATAGCCTTGGTGGTTTCAGTCGTTATGCTGAAGACATTTGTTTTTGACGAGCCTATACCAGATTCAGGTATTATCACGCCGACACCAGATGACGATAATCTACATGAAGATGACAATAACGACAACATTTACGACGAAGATGACGTAGTTGATGAAGATAGCAATGTTGACAAAAATATTCCTTCTACACAATATCCTTTAAAAAGACTTAATTATTGTTTAAATAAAACTGCAAAATTAGATAGTTATTTATCCGAACTTGATTTTCAAACACGAACATTAGTAAATGCTTATGGCATACCAGTAGACACAAAACAATTTACTAAAGGTCAAGTTGGCAAACTTGGTAATAAAAGATTTGAAAATTTATCTTTCACCTCTTCAGACGAATATGCAGCACATTTTGCACCACAAAACAATTTAGCATTTATTTATTATGATGAAAATAAAACTCATGTTTGGAGAACTCCTAGAGACATCTATGATATGACAAAAGCCAACTATTATACTTATGATTCTCCTAATGAATTTTATTATGATAGACTATATTTTTCTAAAATAAATTTCCCTTCAGATGGTACAATTTGTAATTTTTCTTCAGATAATAATGTCGATACAATTACATTGACTATAACTAAACCTGAAATTTGTCCTGAAACATTTATGAGATCTTACTATTCATTTTCCGGTCCATTAAATTTTAAAGAAGTAAAACAAGTTATATCATTCTACTTTAATTCAAATACAGGATATTTAATTCAGTTTGTTCAAAAAGACACCTTTGTAAGTGAATATAAAGATCGACCAGGGATTGAGATAAGGCAAGAACTAACTTATAAACAAACATTTACTAAACTAAATCAAACAATAGAAATAAATCATCCTCCAATACCGGAAACTCAATCTTAATAATAATTAAAGATGGTAAACTACCATCTTTTTTATTTTATCAATAAAAAACACAAAAAAAAGACTAGGATAAATCCTAGTCTTTTTTTACAATAAATAAACAAATACCTATCAAAGTTATAAGTTTTAGGGTGTGGCATTGCCACATTTTGTACTATACCGTACAGGTTTTTGTGAGAAAATTCTCACTCATCGACCAATCTCTTTAAAAGGAGGTGATCCAGCGGCACCTTCCGATACCGCTACCTTGTTAT
>CAMUNJ010000066.1 GCA_947090235.1 uncultured Bacillota bacterium | reverse complement strand
TAATCTACTTAAAATATTAGATGTTCCAGTTCATACTATAGACTGGGCTCATCCAAATATGAGAGATGGTAAACTATTAAAATATAATGAAGGGAAACCTAATTTTTGGAAAAAGGAACATCAAATAAAAATTGTTGCTAATGAATTTTTACCTATTGGATTCACTGTTATTCATAAAAACAATGCACTTAATCAATATGCAAATGAGATGACAAGATATTATGCTTCTTCCGGGAAAAACATTTCAGATATAACACATAAATATTATTGGGAAAAGAGAAAAATACGAAAAACAAGAGAAAGACATCCAAGTGAAAATGACACTTCTATACCAGCAGAAATTAGAGGCAAACATTATGATTGTTGGCAAGATATTGCAAAAGATTTAGGATATGAGGAATAAATAATGAAAGAATTTGATTTGTATAAGCCTATGACTATATGGCTAAATCAATACTTGCAGGATAAGTATAATAATTGTGAAATTATTGTGGAAGATACGCATTCTCAAAGATTAGATCGAGTTTTATATAAACATGGCATAGTTAATGACTTAGCGACTGGTGTCGACATCCAAATAGATGTTCTTGGTATTGTAAAGAAAAATGACGATTACAAATTATTTTTTATTGAAGCTAAAATAACTAAACTTACTTTAAGAGATTTGGGACAATTGTGGGCATATTGCAAGCTTATTGATCCAGAGGAATCATTTTTGCTAACTTCTGAAAGTTTAGGATCTTTAAATAAAATCTTAAGAACATTCGGGCGAGAAGATTTACTTGATTTTGGCAACGGTAAAAAGATTAAAAAAATGAAAGTAGGCATTTGGGATACAGTTAGAAATAGTATAGATTATATGACATTGATACCACGATGAAAAAAATTAAAATTAACTTTAAACCTATAAAGGCTGTGATCCTTAAGTATGCTGATAATAGGTTTTGCGTAAAAATAGTTCTTAACAATATAGAATGTGATTGCTATGTCCCATGCACTTCTAAACTTACTAAATATATTAATATTGAAAATAAGGAATGTTTAGTAAAAGAATCAAAAGGAAAGTATAATTATTCCCTATTTGCAGTCAAAAGCAGGAACGGTTACATTATAATAGATACAAAATCGATTTCAACATATTTTGGGAAGGCTTTTTACTATCAAAATATTATTTTTGAATCCTTGACACCTATAGAAAATTACAAAGCGGATATTCAATTATCTGACAATGATTTAATTGAAATAAAAACAATCATATCACAATCAACGACAAAAATATATCCAGATAAAAACAGTATGCGATTTGAGAAACAATTACATACTTTTGAAAATTTGATAAATAGCTATAATCTGCAGTTGGTTTTTATTTGTTTTAGTAAAATAAAACATTTTATCTTTGATGATTGCTATAAACATATATTAGATAATTTAATTTCAAAAGGATTACAGCTGAAATTTTATTCTTGTAAATACAACGCATCAGATTTCGAGATCTGCTTTAAAGAGATACATCCTTTTTATTAATTTGGCATTTAGGCGTGTGCTTGGTATATACAAGTGGCTCGGCTTTGCCTCGCCAACCAAGCACACGCCTAAACTAAAACAACTAAATAAAAACAAATCTTTCGCAAAACGAAAGTGGGCTAAAAAGTGGACACGGCTAAAGCAATCGTGCTCCACTTTTTTCTTCGCCCACTTTCTCTTTTGTTTTGCAAGTTCAAAAAGATTTTTGTATTTACACCCCCTCAAAATTGTATTTTCGTGGCTACTAAGTAGAAGAATTAAAAAAATTTGGTAAGACCGTCAACTTTTTAATGTTTTCGTGGCTATTTAGTGTAAATGTATTACAAAAGTCCATATTTTGTCCGCAAAATACCTGTTTATTACTAGTAAACTATCAGTAAACCCTCTTGTAATTCCGAAAATTTTGTGTAATATGTTTCTCGTAAATATTTCACAGACACATAAAAAGTTCGGTTTTACTTTAAGTCAGTTTAAGTTTACTACGGATTTATTAAGGGTTTTGTTTAAGTTAGTTCGTTGTAATTTAACGAACAATCTGCTAACCTTAGGTCAAGTATTGTCAAACAAAATCAATAAAATGATTAGTAACTGCTAAGTAATATCACTCTATTTTGAAATTGTTTGTGATACATTTACAAGAGCAATAAAAAAGCACGCAAAAATGACAAGCCGAGATTTTTAGTGTTAGAGTGGCGAATAAAAAAGCCCCAAACCCGTCCTCAGGGTTAGTATGAGGCAGTGGTTGCATTCGAATGGCGTAGAAAAAGATATTTCTATGCTTTTTTAATTGCCAAAAAATTAAAAGGAGGAAAAACACAATGCAAATCGTTTTTACAAACGAACTTGACACAAGTGTTTTTGACTTATCCTTCTTCCAAAAGATTTTGAGCAATATTGAAAAACTAAAAGAGCAACAAATTGAGCCACTACCCAAAAACTAAAGTTTACTTTGATGGCAGCCATTATATTGGCATACCACCCACTGCTCAATCTTGGAAGAAACGAAAGAACAAAAGCACAAGGTCAAGTAATGAACTGAAAGTAAAGTTTGAAGAACTTTACAAAGAGAACAAAGAGAAAAACAAGAAAGAGAAGAAAGAAATAATTGTAAACGAATTAGTAAAAGAAATTAAAGATACCGAACTGATAATAGATTATGTAAATGAAAATCTTAATAGAAAACGAAGGAATGAAATTGAACGAAAAAAGAGATTGTATAGAAAGGCATATTTACAAGAATGGCACTATTTTTGCACATTCACTTATGACGATAAGAAACTAACCGAAACCGAATTTAGAGAAAAACTGACTAATTGTTTGAGACATTTAGCATACCGAAACAAATGGAAATATATAGGAGTCTGGGAAAGGAGTCCAAGTAATAACCGATTGCATTTTCATAGTTTAGTTTATGCACCGAATATGATAGGAACTTTTGAAGAAATAAAGGACTATTCCACCACTAACCACCAAATGCAAACTGCTAACCAAAACACATACTTTTTAGAAAGATTTGGAAGAAATGATTTCAAACCGATAGATAAAAATGAGCTTAATCAAGCGGTTAGATATTTAACTAAATATATGGAAAAGACTGGCGAACGAATAGTTTATTCAAAAGGACTTGGAACATATTTTGTAAGCGATATTATAGAAAGTGATATAGTTTGCACGATAGGAAAAGAAGATAGAAAGATACTTTTGTTTGATAACTTTTACTGCATTAACGAGGGCGAAGTTTTAGGAAAAGTTAGCCCAGAAGTTATCTCTCAAATGCCAAAATCTAACTAGAATAATTTATTTGTCTTTCGCCTTTTTGGGTGAAAGATAAAGAAAAAATACAAAAGTCGAAGCATAAACGAAAACTCTTTATAGTCAAGGGTAAAATGCATTGACCTTGTCAACCCTTGACTATAAAATAACTATTCAAAAATGTAAAGATTTTAATTCGTTTTCGTTTATTTGGGTTTAGTCGAAAGACAAATAAAAAATAAATTAAAAGGAGAAAAGAAAATGAAAACAGCAGTTATATACGCTAGATACTCTAGTGATGCACAAAGCGAACAATCTATCGAGGGTCAATTAAGAGTTTGTGAAGAATATGCTCAAAAGAATAACATACTCATATTAAATACTTACATTGATAGAGCTATGACTGGCACAAATGATTTGCGACCTGATTTTCAAAAGATGATTAAGGATAGCAAAAACAAAGAATGGGACTATGTAATAGTCTATAAACTTGATAGATTTAGTAGAAACAAATACGAAAGTGTTATGCACAAGCGAACACTAAAAGAAAGTGGTGTAAAAGTATTATCTGCTATGGAAAACATTCCTGACACACCAGAAGGAATAATACTTGAAAGTTTACTTGAAGGAATGAATCAATACTATTCAGCAGAACTTGCACAAAAGGTAAAAAGAGGTATGCACGAAACAAGATTAAAAGGATATTTTCAAGGTGGAACTTTATTATATGGTTACAAACTTGACGGAAGAAAGATAGTAATAAATGAAGAACAAGCAGAAGTTGTAAAATATATTTACAAACAATATGCACTTGGTGTATTTGTAAAAACCATACAAAAAGAATTAACTGAAAAAGGAATATTGCATAAAGATAAACCTTTTGCAATCAATACAATTCATAACATTCTTAAAAATGAAAAGTATTCTGGAAAGTATATGCACGAAGAAGAACTTGTAGATAATATGTATCCACAAATTATTTCAACCGAACTATTTAACAAAGTTAGAGAAAAAGTAAATAAAAATAAATATGGCTCACAAAGTGTAAGAATGATTTATTTACTCAAAGGCAAATTAAAATGTGGCTATTGCGGAATGCCAATAAGTGCCGATTGTGGCAAAACAAGACACGGAAAAACCATTTACTATTATAAATGCTCTGGAAGGAAAAAGAAGTTAAACGATTGTCAAAAAAGTGCAATACAAAAAGATGTGTTAGAGAAATTTGTTCTTGATAGTATTATTAACGAAATGAAAAGACCTGAAATTATGGATAAAATGATAAAAACATTAGTTAAACTGCAAGACGATTTTCAAAATAGAAACAACGAGCTAAGCTTAATGCAAAAACAAAAGAAACAATTAGAGAATATATTAAATAATATTATGTCTGCCATTGAAAGAGGTGTCATTACAAAAACTACCACAAGCAGACTAAAAGAAATCGAAAATCAACTCGAAGAATTAGAGAAGAAGATTTTAATTGAAAATAGTAGAACTACAATAAAAATTTCAGAAGAAACAATAAGGGAATATTATACAAACATTTTAGAATTAGAGCCACTTATCTTAATAAGCACCTTAATAAAAGAGATAAAGTTATTTG
>CAMUNJ010000065.1 GCA_947090235.1 uncultured Bacillota bacterium | reverse complement strand
TCTTTTGATACTTTACTTTAAAAGAAAAGAAAAATTACATAAAAAGAATAGAAAAAACAAGATAATATAAAGCATTTAAAGCAAGCATTTGCCCAGACTTGATAAAATAATCCACCTTTTCAAGTAAAGCGTAAATCTTTTTTAATTGCATCTTGGAAAAATTTTTAACCTGCCCTCGTGCCTTTGTGATGGCATATTCCTTGACACCTAATAAAGAAGCAAGTTCACTGTCGCTAGAGTCACTTATCGCGATAAAAAATAATCGCCTAAAATGATTGGTTATTAAAGATAACGTGGAAATATCCTTTTCCATCAAACTAACAAGTTCTAAAGCCTTGTCGCTGTCCTTTTTGCCTAAGGCTTCGGTCAATTCAAAAACTGTAAATTCGGTGGCTTTGGATACCACTTCTTCCACAACCTTTTTGGTGACAAGAGATTGGCTAGCGTCATAATTTATAAGTTTGTCAAGTTCGTTCATAACCCCTGTCAAATAACCATTGCAATAATCTAACAATGTTGCAACCGCCTCACCGCTAATTTGTTTGCCTTGTTTGGATAATTCTGCAACAATAACAGCCGTTGCAAGATTTCTATCCATACGCTTGCAATCAACAAACTCAGTTTTAGGCTTAATTGACGCAAATTTGCCGTCAAAATCACTTATTATTATACAAGTGCTTTCTACAGGCGAAGCCAAATATTTTTCTAATAACTTTTTATCTCCCTCGGTCACTTTGGAAATGTTTTTAAGCAAAACAACTTTTTTGTCGCCTACCATAGGCATAACTTCGCAGGCATCTAAAATTGCTTTCATAGAATAGTTTTCGTCATCAAAAACAGAAAGGTTGAATTCTTCAAGTTCAAGATTGCAGGCTTTTTTTATCATAGAAATTGCCTTATCAAAAAGATAGAGGTCGTCCCCTTCAAGAAGATAACAAACTTTTACAGACGATTTTAGTCTATTTTTTAATGTTTTCAATCCACGCACCTCAAAGTATAGTTTTGTTTACTAAAATTTATTTTTATGTTGCCAAGACCATAAAGCGAACTATTTATATAATCATTAGAATATGTGCACAACTTTTCACCTTTGATTTGAGCAGAATAAGTTTGATAACTTTTGTTTAGAAAAGCAAAGGCAAAAGAAGAACTTTCTAGATAATCAATATAACTTTCAACAATATTATAACTCAAATACAAATCATTAGCAAAGAAATTTACAAAATTATTAACAGAAAACTCAACGCCTACAACTTTGCCATCAATAAATTTGTAACTAAACGAAAATCCTCCCAGTTGAAGCCTTGCTTCTGGTTGAATATCAAAACCTTCGTCTTTATATAAAATTCTATCTTTGTAAGCAATTGCAGTGACGGAATATTTTTCATAACTAATGGCGTCCAATTTATCGTCCAAAGATATAATATAATCCACGCTTTTAAAACCTCGTAAATGAGCAAGATTATCAAACCTTTCTGGCTTTATAGAATTGCAAACAAGCAAACTCTCACCTTGGTCATTGACAACATAAACTATTTCTCCACCCGAATAATTAGTGTACTCAATAGAATTTCTTTCCATGCCACCGCTATCGCTAAATACAAAAGTCATGCATGAAGCAAATATAATGGTTGCGATTAAAGCCCACCTGACCACACTCTCCACCATAAGAAAATAACTAACAATAAACATAGTCAAAGAAAATAAAATATTAAATATTATAGGCAATGGCTTTAGATCAACCTTGAGCGAAGTATTGGCAAATAAATAAGCAATGTAATTTATTATACAAAATCCCCAGTCTATCACATGAAGAAAAATTCCCATAAAAGGTAGCATTAATCCAACCACAAATAAAACAAAAAGTAGCGGAAACAAAAAACCAAAAATAGGAAGAATAAATAAATTTGCAAACACAGAAAGAAAATTGTAGGTAGAAAAGAAACTTGCCACAAAAGGTGTGATTCCAATTTGAGCAGCAAGAGAAAGAGCAATATAAGAGGCAATCTTTTCTGGAATAACTTTAGATAAAAGCTTAAAAATTCGTTTATTTAATAGGAAAATGCCCGCAACACTGAAAAAACTCATTAAAAAACCTGTATCCAAAGCGACCAAAGGTTGAGGTAAAATAATCAAAAAGCCCGCTAATGATAATGAACTTAAACTATCATATTCCCGTCCGCTTAATTTAGAAATCAATAATACTAAAGCCATGATAGAGGCTCGCAAAACAGATGGTGTAAATCCGCAAAGAATGTTATAAAGCAATAAAACCGCAAAAAGTAATGAAAATCTTATATATTTGTTAACTTTTTTAAGCAAAAAGTATAATAAAGCAACTAAAAATCCAACATGTAAACCAGATACAGTTAAAATATGTATAATCCCAACATTGTTGTATAAATCTTTGGTTTCTCCGTCAACAAAACTTTTGTCTCCAAATAAAACCGCATAGCATATGTTTGCATTAACCTCACTCATGTTGGAATGTAAAAGAACAAAAGTGTCTGCTCGTATGCTCTCGTCATAACGGATTCCACCCTCGCTGATAATAATTTCGTCTATATCCACACTTGCCTTGTACGGCGTGTTCATGCGATAGTATGAAAAATTGAATGACCCATATTGATAAAGTTTTACATGCTCAATGTGTGTTTCAAAGGCTAAAATATCACCATTTTTAACATTTTTGTCGCCTTTTTCAAGACTTAAATAAATATTTCTTTCACTCTTGCCGTTTATTGTCACATTGTCAAGTTTGATAGAAAGATAATCCCCATAGTCTTTGACCTGGTCGCTAACCCGCCCCACAACAGCAACATTACCCTCGTAAGTTTGACCGATAAAAGAAGAATAACCCCAAAAATATAAACCATTCCCAATAAAAAATAGCGAAAAAATAACAATCAACATAGTAAATCGCTTGGTTAAACAAAGACCTATCAAAACGCTTACTAAAATAACAACCGTGATTGCAATATATAAAGCCTCGCCTGCATATAAACTTCTAGCAAGAGTTAAACCTAAAAGGAACGCCAAAAAAGCATAGAATAGATAACGCAAATGAATAATCTTCTTCTTTTTCTTGCCCGCCTCTTTACTAGCCTTAACACATTCTTCCATAAATATCGCCTAAATTGTATCAAAAAATGTCGAATTAGTCAAGTAGACAATTATTTTAACTAAATTAAAAAATAATTACTTAAAAAACTATTGCAAAAACGCTGTTTTTATGATAAAATATATCTATAAATGGAGGGAAATTGTGAAAAACGAAGATAAAGAAATTGTAAAAGTAGAAAATACATATAAAGCACCAGTTGGTAAAAGATTTAAAAAGGTTATGAAAGTTCTTGGTGCGTTGGGACTTGCTGCAACATTGGCACTTGGTGCAACCCTGTTTACAAGTTGTAAAGATGTGCCATCTAAACCAGTAAATCCAAATCCACCAACACCTGTTGAGCCAATTGAACCAGATAAACCAACAACTGAAGATAAAGATAAAATTCTTCTTGAAACTTCAATAAAAGAATATAATGGAATTGTTGCAACTATCAAAAATGCAAATAGCTTAACAACTTCAGTAGAAACAACTAATGGAAATAATGCAAAAATATTTGAAATTGAAGATAGTAAAGTTAAATTAACAGAAAATCAAGAAATAACTTATGTTGACACCACCGAAGGTCAGGCTTTTGAATACACCCTTCAAAATAATGAATGGCATAAAAATTTTTCTACTCAAAACTTCACTGCTCAAACACTTAAATCTTCACTTTGTAAAACTCTTGGAGAGGTTGAATGGACTTCTGCAAAACAAGAAAATAATCAAATCACTTTGAATGGAAAAACAGATGTTAGTTCATCAAAATTAAATGTTTCTTGCCAATATAACACAAAAGATAACTCACTTGTTTTGACAACACCAAATCAAACAATGGCTGTTTATAATGTTAATAACTCACCTGTTAACCCTCCTTCATCTTATGTAGACAACACACAAGAACAACCTCCAGTAGAAGAAGAATTTAAAATCACTGCTGAGAATATTGAAGAAATGAAAGAAAAAATGCGTCCTCATGTTGAAATGATATGTTTAAAAACTTCTCAAAGGGCAGTTTTAAAAGATGTTTACAGCACATATCTAACTAAATCTGAGGATTCTAAATATGTTGATACAATTGGGGCGGTATTCACTATGGAAATGCTTGGCGATACTAGACTTGTTTGGGCTGAAATTAAAATTCCAACTGATGATGACAAAGATATAACATTTGAAAGGCTGTATAAAGAAGAGATAACTTATGATAGATCATCAATAACATACAATAAAAAATTTTCTTTTGCATCTGCAGATGAAGAAAAAGAACAAGAATTAGTGCAAATTCTTAAAACTCAAACCTTAAAAGACGATTATGAAAAAGCAGACTGGACTGGTTGGTATGGATTAAGTTCACTTGGTCAAGATCCTCACACTCTGGTGATGCTTAAAGACAATGTTATATATGAATATAACATAAAAATTAACAGGTCAAATTCAACTCTTAAAATGCTTGAGGTGGCAAAAGAAAACTTTTTAGGAAAAGAGCCTTCAAAAGACACTTATTCACAGGTTTTAAAAACTTACAATGTTTATGAAGGTGATAAAGAATTCTTAGCAATTCAAGTACAAGAAAAAGAACAAAATATTTAAAAAGTAGGAAGTATCCTACTTTTTTATTTAATATAATTGATTTATTTTTAAAAATAGTATACAATATTGTTATGAAAAAGAAAAACAAAGGTAGATTATCAAAAATTCTTTGCTCACTTCTCGTGTGCATTTTTGGTGTGCTTGGAGTTGGATGTTCTGGTAATGACTCAAACTACTCTTCTACCCTAAAAGACCGATATGAAAATGGTGAAATTAGTTATGAAGAATTTTTGGAACAACGCCTGCTTTCTCAATC
>CAMUNJ010000064.1 GCA_947090235.1 uncultured Bacillota bacterium | reverse complement strand
AAAGCCATAGATTTTTGCTGACCGCATGGATATATAGATATAGGCTTTTCTTCTTGTATTTGTAGGCGTTGCCCTGCTTCTACAAACAACTCTTTTTTGTCCGCAATAGCAAGAAAATCATAAGCGGAAATAACTATATTATTTTTCATATAGTAGATTATGTTTATAAAATAAAAAAAAGAAGATTAAATTATATAATTTTTGTCAATTATTTTATAAATTGGAGGTCGTTATGAAAAAAGGGTGTTGGAATGATAGTGAGGTTATAGACTTATTTAGTCAAGTTGAAGTAAAAAAAGGAAATAATAAACCTTTAAAAGAGGCTTTTAAGGCACATGCAGAAAAATATAGAAGAAAGCCAAATAGTGTAAGAAATTATTATTACTATGAATTGGATCTACTTCAAAAAGACAACAATAAAACAAAAAGACTGGGGATAGATTTAAGCCTACATGAAAAACTTGAGATAGACTATTTTTCGCCAAAAGAAGAGGAAGGATTGGTTGAGAAAATAGATAAGATGGTTGCCAAAGGTATGTCTATACGAAAGGCGTGCTTCAATCTTTCTCAAGGTGATATCAATCTTATGCTTCGTTATCAAAATAAATATAGGAACTATATATCAAAACAAAATAAAACAAAACAACTTCCAGATAATGTGATAACATTCACATCTAAAAAGAAAACAGGGTTGAGCGACAATGATATAAATAGTTTGTTTTTAGGTCTTGTTAGGTTGGTAAAGCGTACTGCTGTTGATGAATACTCAAAGCAATTTAAAGCCGAGCGAGAAAACGCTAACGAAGTATTAAGAAAAGCGTTGATGGATCTTAACAACAAAGACAAAGAACTTGGGAAACTAAAAGAAGAGTTTAGCAAACTTAAGTTAGAAAATTCTCGACTTATGCAAAACATGATGAAGATCAAGTGTGAAAAGGCTGAAAAAATAACTAAATTGAAAAGAGAGGAAAATCTTTTTTAAAAGGCATTTCCTCTTTTTTCTTTTGTTTTTGTTTTTTTTGTGCTAAAATATAAGCATGAATATAAAGGTTGTGACTGGAGGAAGTTTATATCTTTCGGCCAAAAATTTAATAAAAGAGATAGATGCCAGTGATTTTGCACTCAAAAATTATGTTATAGTGCCAGACCGCTTTTCTTTGCAAGTTGAAAATATGATTATGGATTTATGCCATATTGAGTCTACATTTAATATTGAGGTGCTTGGACTTTCTAGACTTGCAAGCAAAGTATTAAAAGATTTAGGTGTAAAAGGCGAAACTTTGACTAGTGACGAATGTTTATTATTGACGCAACAAGCAATAGAAAATGTAAAACATAAATTTGTGACCTTCAAAAAAAATTCAATAAATTTTGCACAAGAAGTTAGCAAAGTTATTTCGCAGTTTAAAAGTTCTAAACTTGCTCCAAAAGATATTCAACCACAAAATTGCTCGCAGACAATAAAAAATAAATATCACGACTTAGCAATAATATATCAAGAATATGAAGATTTGATTGCAAACAAATTTGATGCAAACAAACTTTTAGCATTGTTTTCAGATTTGATCTTGAAAAATGATATATTAAAAAACACAAGACTGTATCTTGTGGGTTTTGATAGTTTTACAAGCGAAATGTTTTCTATAATCGCAACACTTGCAAAGTCTGCAAATAGTGTTTATATCTCACTTCCAAAAGCAAGCGGAATTGGAAACTCTTATATTTACGAGGATGATATTCTCTTTAAATTGACTTCTCTTTGCAATCAAGAAGGAATAACAATCGAAGTTCAAGAGCGAAAAGACGAATTAAACAAAAATCAAAGAGCCATTTGTGAAAATCTTTATAGCAATAACATAAAAAGAATAGAGAGTCATGATTATTTTCACCCTATATCATGCCAAGGCTTGTTGCAAGAAGTTACGACTGTTGGCAAACTTATAAAAGCCTTTGTGCATAAAGGTGGCCGCTTTAATGAAGTTGTTGTTGCTTGTAGTAATCTAGAAAAGTATAAACCTTATTTAGATAGAGCGTTTGCTGAATTAGATATTCCTTTTTATGCAGACATTTCTATAAAAGCAGATAAACTCATGCTTTCAAATGCTGTAGTAAAGTTGCTAAAAATTATATCTACAGGCTTTACAAAAGAATCGTTGCTAGATTATTTTTCTTTGCCAATTTTGCAAAATCAAAGTGATATATTGCAAAAGATAATTTGTGAAAACATTTATGGCAAACAAAAGGCATATAAGCATCTTTATAAGTTAGCACAAAGTGAATTTGTTTTTATTGATAAATTATGTTCATGTAAAACTTGCTTAGATTTTATACTAACCCTTGAAAGTTTTTTGGAGAACAAAAGCCAAAGTTATAATAACTTGCTTGAACAACTAAAGGAAGATTATATTTATGAATATAACTTAAATCTTCAAGCAGAGGAATTTATTAAACAAGCACTCGAAAGTATAAAAAAGTATCAAGCAAATTTTGAGATATCAGCAAATGAGTTTATCAAAAAGTTGCAATTATTGCTATCTTTTCATGAAGTGTCAACCGTGCCTACATATGTGGATAGTGTTATGGTGGGAGATGCAACATCAAGTTATTTTGTTGAATGTAAAAATCTTTTTGTGCTTGGCGGTGGCGAAGTTTTGCCAAGAACTTTGCAAGACAATGGCTTGGTTAGCGATAACGAAATTGACTCAGTAAATTTTATAAGGCCTTTGCAGCCAAGTATAAAAATGCTTAATAGACGAAATAGGTTTAAATTATTCAATCTTTTGCTTCTTGCAAAGGATAGACTTTTTGTTACATTTAGGTCTTGTAATGACGAAGGTAAAAAAACTGAAGTTCCAAGTTTCATTGAAAATCTAAGCAAAATTTTTAATGAGTCGCCAAAACCTGCATCGACATATTTTAGAAGTTTAAACTATCAAAATGATGATAATTTTATTTATGGCTTAGGAAGTAAAAAGTTGGCGATAAAAGAATTGGCCGGTGGCGGAAAATCAAAAGTGATAAACAATAGACAAATGTCTTCTTTATCTAAAGCATTAAAGTTTGATCTTTCTTCATTGTGGCTAAATAGAGAAAAAATAAATGTAGATTCGCAAAAGTTATTTTTCCCAAAAGATTATACTAAAGTAACACAGATAGAAACTTATTTTTCTTGTCCATTCAAACATTTTGTTAGATATGGATTGAAAATTGATGCTCGCGAAGATAACGAAATAAAATCCAAAGATATAGGTAATATCTGTCATAGAATGGCACAACTTTTTGTAGTTGAAAATTTACAAAACCTTGGCGACTTGAATGAGAATTATATAACAAATTTTATTGATAACAATTTTGCACAAATATTGAAAGAATTAAATTTACAGCAAAAATTACAAGAAGCAGAAAATTTTGCAGCCGCAGAATATATAAAGCGTCAGTGTAAACTTATTTTATCACGAATTTGTTATGAGCAAAAATCTTCTGCCTTCAAGCCGATGTACTTAGAAAAACAACTGCAAGGCATGGCTTTGCAAGTTGAAGGGAAAAACAAAACTCTCAAACTACAAGGCAAGGTAGATAGAATTGATAGTTATGATGGATTTTTTAGGATTATTGATTACAAAACAGGTAATGTTAATCCTTTGTTAAAAGATCTTGCTTATGGAGATAAATTACAATTATTTATATATCAAAAAGGCGTAAGTGAAATGTTGAAACTCAAGCCAAGCGGAGTTTTTTATTTTGATTGTAAGTTTGATTTTTTTGAAGAAGATAATGGAGTTTTGCTAAAAGGACTTATTATCAATGACGATGAGGTTATAAGTAAAAGTGATCTAAGGCTAGGCGTTCAAGATAAAAGTGACATAATTTCTGTTGCAACAAGAAAAAATGTAAAAGATAATTCTATATATAAAGGTTCCTCCATTTGCAAAACAAGTTTAAACAACTTGGCTGAATATTCTGTTTTAGTTGCCTCAAAGGCATTAGGTGAAATTTACGATGGATATATTATGCCTAAGCCAGATGAACTTGCTTGCGAGTATTGTGAATATAGAAGTGTATGTTTATATGATGCAAAGAAAGGAACAAGAAGCAAAGGGCGAGTAACAGAAGAAACTATAGAAAAAATTGTAAAGGGGGCTAAAGATGAGTAAGTTTATTGCTACACAAGAGCAGCAAGAAATTTTGAGCAATGATAAACAAAATCTTATTGTATCTGCCTCTGCAGGCAGTGGAAAAACCACAGTTTTAGTTGAGTATATAAGACAAATTATAGTTGAAGAAAAGGTCCCAATAAAAAAATTGCTTGTCTTGACATTTACTAATGTAGCAGGACAGGAAATGAAAGAAAGGTTGTTGAAAGTCTTGAGTCAAGAAAAACAAACAAAGTTTTTGTTGCAACAAATTGATGATCTCCCTACTGCAGACATTTGCACGATTGACTCATTTTGTGAAAAGATTATCAAACGCAATATAGACAAAGTGCAACTAGACGAATGTTTTTCTGTGTTAGATTCAAGCCAAAGTTTGAAGTTAAAATCACAGGCATTTCAAGAAGCACTCAATACTTACCTTGCAAAGGAAGTTCAAGGTTACACATATGTTTACACAGCATTTAAAAAAAATAAAAATTCTATTTTTGATTGCCTTTGCTATATAGAAAACTTTTTAGATAGTTTAAATCAACAGGATTTGCTTGTGCAAAAGATATTGCATAATCAAGAAGAATTTTTTGAAGAGTCGTGCCTAATATTAAATAAATATTATAGCGATTTATTGTCGTCACTGCTTGAAAAGTTGAACCTTTTAAATTTAACAAGTGCAAATATAAAATATATAAGTGTTATTGAAAGTTTAAAGAAAAGTATAACTCAAATAAATTGCCAAACTTTGCAAGAAATGTGCAAAATTGCAAAACAAGTTTTATTGCCTAACATGCAAGTATTAAAATT
>CAMUNJ010000063.1 GCA_947090235.1 uncultured Bacillota bacterium | reverse complement strand
CTTCTATATTTTTACTTTTATCTAAAGAATAGTGATAGTTTTGTCCGAGACTATAATGCTCATTATATGTAAGTTCTTCAACAGTTTTTGTATATATATCTATATTGTGTGGGCTTATAAGATCAGATTCTGTAGGTGTATAGTTTAACTCAAATTTATAGACGGGATTAATAAAAGTAAATATATCATTGAATTCATCAATACAATACTGCAAAATATGTTTTTGAGTTTTTGTTGTTTGAAAATTTATATTAATTTTTATTGTCTCTTTGTTGATAGGACAAGGCATACGAATGATATCATTATCTATCAAATAAAGATTGTCTTTATTCCCAAAACTTTTTAAAAGTTCAGCTTTAACAGTATTTTTATCATTGAGAGGGAAAGTTGTATAATTAATATTTTCTTCGCATCCAACCATTGTAAAAACACCTGAAAAAATTGCCCCTGCAAGAATGAATGCTTTTGCCTTTTTAATATTTTTCATATCTTAATTCGTCCTTCTAGTTTAATTAATATAATATCATTGAACTTTTCTATTGTCAATACTTTTTCTGAAAGATTTTTAAAAATGAATAAAATCACAAAATCCTCACACACTAGAAATAGGAAGGAGGAGAAATGAAAGATTTATATATGCTTGCTGGTTTTGGCTTAGGCCTTATCACTGGGGCTATGCTTTACAAATACTCTAAAGAAACCAAGAAAATGGTTGATAATGGTGAGAAAAACCTTATGAAAGAAGCAGAGAAGTTAGGTAATAAGGCAGAAAAAACAACCGAAAAACTTGGGGCAAAAGCCGAAAAGGGTATTCAAAAGGTTGAACAAGCCGTTAAAAAAGGCAACAAGGCTTTACAAAAACAGATAAATAAGTAGATTAAAATATAAGATGTTTAATTCCTTGTTGGTTGCAAGCAAAGACTGCGAAATTAAACATCTTTATTTTTTAATGAATGAATGAGACTTTGCTACCTTTTGCAAAATTTGTCGAATGATGGCAAAAAATAAATTTAAGAAATTTGTCGAAACATGTCAACAAACGGCAAAAATGAGGACTTTAAAATAAAAATATATTCAAAATCTTGATTTATTCTTAATTTTGTGATATAATAATCAAACCGAGCTAGATGGGGAGTTAGCGGTGCCCTGTACCTGCAATCCGCTACAGCAGGGTTGAATATTTGTTTCGGTTTAAATTTTTCGAAAATGTGCGATTATTTTTAATGTTGAAGTCAAGGTCTTATGCAAGTAAAATCTATGAACCAGGTCAGAGCCTGACGGCAGCATCCTTAAGTGGACACTTTGCTGTGCCATAGGGAAGCTTTGGTGGAGTTAAAATTAGTTGAGGCAGTTGGGAAGTTTTTATCAACGCAAATTGCTCGGTTTCGAAAATTTAAGGCAGTCAAACGACTGCCTTTTTGCGTGCATTATGCACTTTTTAATGTTGCACGGATAATTTCAATTTTGAGACTTGACAAATAAAATTTTCATATTATAAAAAAGAGAAATTAATTTTAAGGAGAAAATTATGTTTTTAAAAGAAGATGAAAAAAGATTTAAATTTGTTAAAAGTATAGACCATTTATACGAAGTGTTTAAACACGCTCTTGCGGGATCAAGAGCTAAAAAAGAGGATTTAGTTGCCTATCTTACAGAAAAACAAGATTTTGAAGATATGCAAAGAAACGGTTGTCTTGTTAAGAAACAATACGAACATGTTGTTATTCAAAACGACTTTCTTATAACAGGTGATTATGGTCATGCTGATCCATATAGACACATATTTTAAGAGCAGGACTTGTAAAAAGTGAGGGCAAAGCATATGTTAAAGCTTTGCGTGAATATGAAGCAAGATTAAAAGTTGACACTGATATGCAATATTACTATGCAATGGTTGGAATTGAAGATCCGCTTGATTTATACAAAGAAGATACAACTGAAAACAACTAAAGTTTATTTTAAAAAAATAAAAGATTTAAAAAAGCATTCGAAGGCTTTAAAAAAGTCAAGAATGCTTTTTTTAGTTTTCTTTTGTTTCTTTTCTTTAAAAGAAAAGAAAGTTTCAGTGCCAATCAATTGATGTTTCGCCGTTTTGGATTAAAAATTCATTGCATTTTGAAAAGTGTTTGCAACCAAAGAAACCGCGATATGATGAAAGTGGACTTGGATGTGGGGCTTTTAATATTAAGTGATGTGAAGCGATTTGTGGAGCAAAGGCTTGTGCGTTTGACCCCCAAAGCAAAAAGACAATTGGTTTTTCGCGTTTTGAAAGTAGGTTGATGATCTCACCTGTAAAAGTTTCCCAGCCATGGCCACGATGTGAATTGGCTTGATGTGCACGAACGGTTAGGGTGGTGTTTAAAAGTAGAACGCCTTGTTTCGCCCAGCGAGTGAGATCACCAGATTTGATTGGATCAATGTCGAGGTCGTCATGAATTTCTTTAAAAATATTTACAAGTGATGGTGGAATATCAACATTCTCTGGAACTGAAAATGATAAACCCTGTGCTTGATTTGGTTCATGATAAGGATCTTGACCAATGATGATAACTTTGACATCATTGTATGCGGTGTAGTTGAGTGCATTAAAGATATTTTCCATGGCAGGATAAATTGTACGAGTTGCATATTCCTGATCCAAAAATTCTTGCAATTTTTTGAAATAATCCTTTTCAAACTCTGATTTTAGTAATTCATACCAGTTTTTTTTGATTTTTATCATAATGTGTCCTTTTGATAATGGTATTTTATCATATTTTGAATTATAAAACAAACTTTTTCGAAGAAAATTCAATTTGGGTGTTGACAATTCCCCCCTCCGTGGTAAAATAGAGTTATACCAAGGAGGGAAATTATGAATATTAAAATTGTTATGCACAGTGAACTGGATTGTCATTTGAAGCCAGATTTGAAACTTATCAACAATGCTATTGAAGCAATTAAATGCGGGGGGGGGATTTAAAAAGTAATCTTGAATATGGTAAACTTAATTGCTGTGTTAAGCATGCTGAAATGGCAGCAGAATTGATTGAGATAGAAAAGGAATACACTAATCAACTCAAAGCCGCACCTAATCAAGAAGCTAGAAACGAATTGCTTGAAATAAAGAAAGATGTTTCAATTCGAGTCGATGTAACTCTTGAAAATGCTTTAACATATTTGGCAGAGGCAGGTGGTGGAGATGCTTATCACTATAACTATGATCTATATTTCAACCGAGTTGTTGCAGGACTTATGGGTAGTACTTGTTATATGAAGGATACCTTTCAACAATTGCAGGATAAAGGTATTAGAAACATTATGGCTATTGCAAGCCAAGTTGAAGGAAGTGGACATCATTCAACTTTTGGACACTCACATTTAACTCTTGAAATTTCTGGTATTCCAAAGGCGCTTGCAATGATATTGAACAATGAAAAAGAATATTGCACAAGTGAAAAGTCTGCTAGATACACTGTAATGACAGATATTGATCCTAAACAAAATGCTTTATATGAAAAATGGAAGGAAATTTTAACAAAAGAAATAGATGCTAGATATGGCAAATGTCAACCTTTCTTTGATGCAAAGGGTGTGAAAGTAGGTAAACTTGCACAAGAAAATGCAAGATATATGATTTCAGTCTTCACTCCTTCAAACATGGTTTATACAACAAGCTTTAGACAACTTAACTATCTTGCTCACTGGTTTGAAGCTGAAATTGCAAATCCAAATTCAAATGCTTTCTATGCAGGTGTTAAAAAAGAAATGCAAGAATTTGTAGATTTTGTTAAAGATAACAATCTCTATTCTGAAAAACTTGAAGACCATAAAGGTAGAAATCTTTCAATGTTCGGCAATGGAATTTTGAAAGAATATTTATCTTCTTCTGTATATTCTTTAAGATATAACGCTTCACTTGCATGTCTTGCACAAGAACACAGGCATAGAACAATAAATTACCACATCAATGAATTTAGATTTAGAAATGGTGAAAAAAAATTCTTTATTCCTCCAATTATAAAATCTTTGGATTCTACTGAACTATATGAGATGTGGAATCAAGATATTTTCTCAGTTGAAGATTGTATACCTCAAGGAACTTTAGTTCAAGTGATTGAAAATGGCGAAACTCAAGACTTCATTTTAAAAGCAATGGAAAGAGAGTGCAGTATGGCTCAACTTGAAATTAATGATATTACAAAATATTTTTCAGGTAAATTCCAACAAGCTTTAATGGATGAAATGAGTGAGCCAGCGTTTAAAGTAAAATTAAGGAAAGGTCTTATTCTAGATAGTGAAGATCAGTTTAATGTTGCAGAATTAGAAGACACAATAAAAGGTGTACAAGAAATGCGTGATACTTTTGGAAAACTTTCAAAAGGTGCTAGATGTACGGCTGGCTACCAATGTGCAACGCAATGCGGATTTAAAGATGGTATCAACATGGAAAGATTAGTTTAATGACTAAAACAAAACTTCAATTTTATTTGGAGTTTTGTTTTTTATTTTGTATAATTGGGTCATGGAGGAATTATTATGAGTTGTCCTATTAATATGAAAGGGTTTGGACCTAGCCCTATTCCTGAGGAAGCAAATTGGGTTCAAGCAAAGGAGATTACACAAATTTCAGGATTTAGTCATGGGTGCGGAAAGTGTGCCCCTCAGCAAGGCACTTGCAAGCTTACTTTGAATGTTAAAAACGGTGTAATCAAAGAGGCGCTTGTTGAAACTATCGGTTGCAGTGGTATGACACATTCGGCTGCTATGGCTGGTGAAATTTTGACTGGCAAGACTATTTTGGAAGCCTTGAATACCGACCTTGTTTGCGATGCAATCAATGACGCGATGAAACAGATATTTTTGCAACTTGTTTATGGACGCAGTCAATCTGCTTTTTCTGAAGGCGGTTTGGAAGTTGGAGCGGCTATGGAAGACCTTGGCAAAAATCAAGCAAGTCAAGTGGGGACTATTTATTCAAGAGAAGACACTGGCACTAGATACTTGAATTTGGCAGAAGGATATATCACAAAACAAGGGCTTGACAAAAACGGCGAAATTATTGGTTATGAATATGTGAACATGGGTACACTTATGAATTTACTTAAAGATGAAAGAATGGATGCTAGAGAAGCACTCAAAAAAGCAACTAAGACTTATGGGCGTTTTGATGAAGCGGTCACTGTGATTGACCCAAGGAGGGAT
>CAMUNJ010000062.1 GCA_947090235.1 uncultured Bacillota bacterium | reverse complement strand
TAGGGTCATTCATTTTATTTTGAATTATATCGGCTATACAACGCTGTATTTCGCTGTTTGCTCTATCAATTCTTGTAGACATATTTCACCTCTTTTTAAGTTCTTTTTATAGGCTCTTTAACAAAGAATTCTATTATATCGCCTTCTTTAAAGTCAATGTTATCATGAAGTTTTATACCACATTCATAACCTTTTGCAACCTCTGCCTTTTCATCTTTAACAATTTTAAGGCTATCTACTGTAGTCACGCCAATTTCTTCATCGTTACGCATAATATGTGCTATACAATGTCTTGTCACCTTTCCGTCACGAACTGCAGAACCTGCAACTTTACCTGCAGTAGAAAGTTTGAAGACAACCAAAATTTCGGCACGACCAATCCATTTTTCTTCATACTTAACAGTCTGCATTCCAGAAATAGCATTAGTGATATCATCAACAATTTCATAAATGATTTTGTATTCTTTGATTTCAATCTTTTGACTTTCTGCTAGAGCCTTTGCCTTTGGAACTGGTTTTTGATTAAAGCAGATTATTATTGCTCCTGTTGTTTGGGCAAGGATAACATCACTCTCAGTCACAGCACCGGCTGCACTATGAATAACATTAACTTTTGCCTCATCGTTTGCAATAGGAAGAAGAGTTGCTTTTAAGGCTTCAACAGATCCCATTGTGTCGGCTTTGATAATAATATTAAGATTCTTGAGAGTACCTTCATGAACTTTATTCATAAAGTTGTCAAGCGTTACGCCAGAAGTTTCCTTAGCACGCTCTTTTTTGATTTTATCAATACGCTCTTGAATAACCTGCTTAGAAAGGCTTTCTGCAACCGCATAAACTTGATCGCCTGAAACAGGCACTTCATTAAATCCTAAAATTGAAACTGGAGTTGATGGACCAGCAGATTTTACAGATTTTCCATGTTCGTTATACATAGCCCTAACTTTACCAAAGGTGATACCTGACATAATGCTATCCCCAACATGAAGTGTACCATTATGGATGAGTACCGAAGCCACAGGCCCTTTGTTTTTATCAAGTTCTGCTTCAATAACAACACCTGTAGCAGTTTTATCTGGATTTGCTTTGAGTTCTTGCATTTCTGCTACTAAAAGGATGGTTTGTTTTAGTTCATCAAGACCCATTCTTGATTTTGCTGAGATAGGAACAACAATTGTATCACCACCCCATTCTTCTGGAAGCACACCATGTTCTGTGAGTTGTTGTTTAACTCTATCAGGATTTGCTTCTGGTTTATCCATTTTATTGATAGCGACAATCATAGGAACGCCAGCCGCTTTTATATGATTGATGGCTTCAATAGTTTGAGGCATGATTCCATCATCTGCAGCAACAACTAAGATAGCAATATCAGTTGCTTTTGCACCTCTAGCACGCATTGCTGTAAAGGCAGCGTGACCAGGAGTATCAATAAAAGTTATCTTTTCGCCATTGAATGAAATTTGATAAGCACCAATGCTTTGAGTTATTCCGCCTGCTTCTCCAGCAACAACATTAGTTTCACGGAACGCATCAAGCAATGAGGTTTTACCATGGTCTACATGTCCCATAACTGTAACGATTGGTGGACGCTTTACAAGTTTATCATTATCTTCATCATCTTTAGCAGATTCGAGAAGTTTCTCTTCAAATGTTTTGTCAAGTTTAAGTTCAAGTTCAACGCCAAGGTCGGTTGAAACAAGTTCTGCAGTATCAAAATCAATAGTGCTATTGATTGTAGCCATAATTCCAAGAAGCATAAGTTTTTTAACAATCTCAGCAACTGGCTTACCAATCTTCTCGCTAAGTTCCTTGATTGTAATTTCATTGGAAGTAATTATAGCCTTTGTAATTGCAGGAGCAATAACAACAGGAGTTTCTTTTTTCTTTTTAATTCCACCCTTTCTAGAGCCTAAACTAGCCTCTTCAAAGCCGTTTTCGTCCTCAATAAGAATATTGCTATAACGCCCTTCGTCTGCAAAACGCTTATTTTTGCGTTCATCTGTTTGAACACGCTTGTTTGTCTTACCCTTTTGTCCATAAGTTGTACGCTCTTGTTGTTTTACTTCTAAAGTATCTAGGCTATCAAATGAGCGGAAGTTATTGACCTTGGTTGAAACAAAGTTGTTTCCCATTGGTCTTTTTCCTTGACCATTTCTATTTTGGAAGGAATTTTGATTGCCAAAACGATTGCCTTGATTTTGACCATTTTGATTAAATGGTTTATTTCCAAAACTTTTTTGACCATATTGTCCTTGTTGACGATTAAAACCATTTTGATTGTTTCTATATTGACCATTTTGGTTGTTAAATCTATTGTTTTGACCATTTTGATTATTGTATTGTCTATTCCTATTTTGATTATTAAATCTATTATTGTCGTTATTGTCAAATTTTCTATAATTATTTTGAGAAGATTTTTGTCCATCAACAAAGTTAGAAGTAGGTTTTTCCTCTTCCTTTTTCACCTCAATTTTTTCACTAGCAACTGGCTCTTGTTTAGCAGCAATTTCAACCTTACTTTCTTCTTTAATCTCTTGTTGTTTAGATTGTTTTTCAAGGTCAATTTCTATCTGCCTTTTTCTGGTTGCCAATTTTTTAGAAAGGTTTTCTATTTCTGCCTTGTCATTTCGTACTTGACGAAGCATTTCTAGAATCACACCCTCTTTTTGAATTTCAAATATCTTTTTAAGATTTTCAATTGTATTTGCCAAATTTCTTCTCCTTAATATTTTGCGACAATATATAATCTAGTCTACTAGGTTATTTTTTATATTAACACTTAAATCTTTATTTTTAATGCCAAGAATTTTGCAAGTTTTGATGTCACAAATTTCTGGCAAGTTTTCTACATATAAAACTTCAATTTCACTTTCCTTAAATCTGTTGGCAACTTTTTGTGAAGATTTTCCAGCAGATTTATCTAAAAGTACAAGATAAAGTTTTTGATTATATCCATCAAGTTTATCGCTACCAATAACAAGATAACCTGCTTTATGTGCGATATTGATATACCCTTTTACCTTAATTCTGTCCAACAGAAGCCTCCTCAATCAAAGAATATACTTCATCTTGAACATTACATTTAAAAGCCTTATTTAAAACTTTGTTTTTCTTAAGTTTTTTTAAACATTCGCTATCTTTGCAAACATATGCACCGCGACCATTTTTCTTTCCAGTAATGTCAACAAAGATATCTCCCTCTTTATTTTTTACCACTCTCAAAAGTTCTCGCTTATCTTTCATCTGTCTGCAACATATGCACATTCTTTGACTTTCCATAAGTGCTCCTTTTGTAAAATTAGTTTTCTTCGTCACCATCAATAGGTTCTAAAACTTCAAATGTGTCGTCAACTGGATCTAAAAGATCGTTATCACTAAGTTCTGTCAACTCATAGTCAGTAGTAATGTTTTCTATAACATCTTTAACGCTGCTTTCTGGTTTAACTTCTATCTTCCAGCCAGTTAATCTTGCTGCAAGTCTAACATTTTGACCTCCCTTTCCAATTGCAAGTGAAAGTTTATCATCAGGAACAATAACACGAGAAGCATTCAAACTTTCATTTGTTTCAACACTCAAAACCTTTGCAGGACTCAATGCACGAGCAATATATTCAAGAGGATCTTCGCTATAAAGAATAAGATCAATTTTTTCTCCGTTCATTTCACTAACAATAGTGTCAATTCTTTGCCCTCTAAAACCAACACAAGTTCCAATTGGATCAAGGTTAGGCTTATCAGTATAAACTGCTACTTTTGTTCTATTTCCAGGGTCTCTGGAAATATTTTTGATAATAATATCTCCACTTGCAACTTCAGGTATTTCAAGTTCAAATAATTTTCTAACAAATCCAATATTGCTTCTAGTCACCTGAATTTGAGGGCCTTTAAAACCATCTTTGATCTTTTTTACATAAACCTTAATTCTATCTCCAATATTGAATTTCTCGCCAGGAATTTGGTCTGATGGGAGCATAACACCCTCAGTATTATGTGAGCCAGAAAGTTGAACATAAATAGTGCCATTATCTGTACGCTTAACGATAGTTGTTAAAAGTTCATCTTCTTTTTCGCTCAATTCATTGACTGCAATTGAACGCTCAAGTTCCTTTAGTTTTTGCATTACAACTTGCTTAGCAGTTTGAGCGGCAATACGACCAAAATCTTTAGTAGATTCTTCACTTGCAACAGTTTCTCCAATTTTGAAAGACTTTTTGATTAGTCTTGCTTCTGCAAGAGAAATTTCCTTATCAGGATCAACTACTTCGTCAACAATAGTCTTATAAGACATAATTTTGATAGTATTTTTTTCTGGATTAAGTTTAACCATAGCACTTTTTGCTTCGCCATACATCTTTTTGTATGCAGATGTAAGAGCAGTTTCTAAAGTTGCAATAAAAGTTTCCTTATCAATTTTCTTTTCAGTTTCCAAATCATTTAATGCTTGAAAAAAGTCTTTATTTATCATTTTAATTTTCTCCTTACTTATTTAAAATTTTATAACTGGCACAATATTGGCAATAAGTGTCCTTTTGATTGTGATCTCACCTTTAACACTTTCAATAGTCACATCATCATTTGAAAAAGATTTTAAATTCCCCTTAAAATTTTTCTTTCCATCAAGTTTAGAAAACAAAGTAATTTCAATCTCTTTGCCAAGATTACGATTAAAATCGCGATCATTTTTGATTGGCCTATCAATCCCTGGTGAACTTACACTTAATATATAAGGTTTGTTATCAGTTGGATCAAGTTCTTCCAAGATAGGATCGATAATTTTAGTCACTTTTTCGCAGTCCTCAATAGTTATTCCTTTTTCGTTGTCGATATAGAATATTAAATTCATTCCATCAACCTGTTTAGAATAATCCACTTCGACTACTTCATAGCCCATTTCTTCTATGATAGGATTGATTTTTTCTATACAAATAGATTTAACTTTACCTGCCAATTCGTATGCCTCCTATAAAATTTTTCTTTATATGAAGTGAGGACTGGGCAAATGCCCAGTCCTCACAACATCAAGTCGATTATATTATAACAAATTCTAAGATAAAAATCAAGGATTATTTAAAATTTGTTTTTCAAAATCCCTTAATTTTTCTCTATTTTAAAAGATTTTAATCAAAATTTTAAATAAATATTATTAAGACTAATTATATTTTTAAAATTATACTTAAATTATTTTATTTACAATAAAAAAGTTAGAG
>CAMUNJ010000061.1 GCA_947090235.1 uncultured Bacillota bacterium | reverse complement strand
AAATAGTTCCTATAGAATTAGAGAAAAATACACATATCAAAGTCATAATTAAACATGAAATAATTGCTCCAATAAAAATTGATATCAAACTTTTCCAAATTTCAAGATTGCTTAATCCTGCAATTAAACTACCAGTCCAAACCCCAGTTAATGGAAGAGGAATTGCAACAAAGCCACAAAGTGTTAGATATTTTTTTAAGTTAGAAGTTTTGTTATTTATTTGTTTTACCTTAACAGAAAATTTCTTTGAATTAACTAGAAAACCGCTTGTTTTAGATTTTAAAAATCTTGTGAAATATATTATTGCAAGACTTGGCAATATCGATCCTATAAATGCAAATATGCAAGCCTGCCAAGCAGGAAGTGCATTATTCCCCCAAAATGCAGGATTCATAGCAAAAGGGATTGCTATCTTTGCCTCTAATGCAGGAATCATTGCAAGTATAATACAAGCAAGCCAAATACAATCTTGAAAATTTTCTATAAATAACTCGTAAAACCAATTCATGTTATATATTATTCGACAAGATTTTATTTTATTCTTACTTTTCTTATCAAGAATAGTAAGCAAAAGAACAATAAAGCGAGTTTAATTTTTTAAAAAATTAAACTCGCTTAGTTTTTATTTTATATATTCTAATAACTCATTGAATTGAGTATATCCAGCAGCGTGGTTAAAGTGTCCTGCATTTTCGCTTATTATAGATTTTGCATCTATTAAATTTGCAAATTCTTGTAGTTTATCAAACTTTATATATGGATCATTTTTTGCAAAGTAGCAAATCCTTTCTTTGCAAAGATTTCTAAATTCTTTGATTCTTGTTGTATACATCGTACAATTTACATCATCAAAATTTTCATCTAAGCCGAGATAATGATTATATCCAGAAACAAAAATTGCTTTTCCGATTTTAATATTATTCTTTATGCAATATTTTACTAAAAATATGCAAGCAATTGAATGACAGAAGAAAACACTATCTTTATTAATAAATCTTTTAACAGAATTTAGCACCATTTCCCAGTTTTTATAATTTTGTTTGTCTTCGCCTATTGGGAAATCTAGATTAATGCATTGATCCCCCTCCCGCTTAATTTGATTTTCTAGCCAAGGAAACCAGTTTTCTTGAGAAGATCCAAAACTTCCATGGATTATAAAATAGTTTTTCACTTTACCTCCAGAAATGCAATTTGAATTGCTATTTGGCAATTTCACTTGCACGATATTCGCGAATTACATTTACTTTAATTTGTCCTGGATATTGCATTTCATTTTCAATACGCTTAGCAATATCTTTGGCTAGGAACATTGCATCGTTATCATTAATTTCTTCAGGTTTAACAATAATGCGTACTTCACGGCCTGCTTGAATAGCATAAGATTTTTCAACACCTTTGAATGAGTTTGAAATCTCTTCAAGTTGTTGTAAGCGTTTGATATAATTTTCAAAACTTTCGCGTCTTGCTCCAGGTCTAGATGATGAAATTGCATCTGCCACTTGAACAATGATAGCCTCAATACTATGGAATGGAACATTCATATGGTGAGCTTCAATACAATGAATAACCTCTTCATTTTCTTTGTATTTTTTGGCAAGGTCAACACCGATAGTAACATGTGTTCCCTCGATTTCGTGGTCAAGTGCTTTACCTATATCATGAAGTAACCCACCGCGTTTTGCTATGGTTGCATTTGCACCAAGTTCACTAGCAATCATGCCAGCAAGTAGAGCGGTTTCAATAGAATGGCGTAAGCAATTTTGACCATAACTTGTTCTATATTTAAGTCTTCCAAGAACTTTAACAAGTTCAGGATGAAGATTGAAAATTCCAACCTCTTCGCAAGCATTTTCGCCTGCTTGCTTGATAGTTTTTTCAACTTCCATTGTGGCTTTATCAACTACTTCTTCAACTCGAGTTGGATGAATACGGCCATCAACAATAAGTTTCTCAAGAGATAATCTTGCTATCTCTCTTCTAATAGGATCAAAACTAGAAATAGTAATTGCTTCAGGTGTATCATCAATGATAAGTTCAACACCAGTAACACTTTCAATAGAGCGAATATTACGCCCCTCTCTTCCAATAATTCTACCTTTCATTTCATCATTAGGAAGTGGCACTGTTGTTACTGTCATTTCGCTTGAAAGGTCGGTTGCACATTTTTGAATAGCACCTGCAACAATTTCTTGTGCAAACTTTTCTGCATTTTCTCTTGCCTCATCCTCAATCTTTTTAACTAAAATACCAGCATCTTTTTTTGCATCTTCTGTGATGTTTTCAATTAAAATATTCTTAGCATCATTCTTGCTTAAGCCTGAAATTTTTTCAAGTTCAGTAAGCATGTTTTCTTTGATTTTTGCCTGCTCTTCAATTGCGACTGCAATTTTTTGACGCTCAGCATCAATCTTGTTTTTTTCGTTGTCAATTTGTTCTTGTTTAGTGTCAAGAGCCATCTCTTTTTTAGTGATGTATTCTTCGCGTTGTTCAAGACGCTCCTCAGACTTTTGAATTTCGTTTCGTCTATTTTTAGCTTCTTCGGTAGCCTCATCTTTAATTTTTTGAGATTCCTCTTTAGCTTCTAAAATAGCTTCTTTTTTAATAGTCTTTGCCTCTGCATACGCCTCTTCGATAATTTTGACAGCATTTGTCTTAGATTTACCGATTTTTTTTGTGGCAACAAGTTTGTATAAAAGTATACCAAATCCCACTCCAACGATGAGTGCGATAACTCCACTAACAATTCCGGCGGTCACAGCAGCAGAGCAAAGAATGCTTAAACTGCTCATAACTTTCCCCTTTTAATGTATGAAAATTGTTTAAATTTGATAAATATATTTAAACTCAATTTTCATCTACCTAATTATACACCAATGGTTAATTTTAAGTCAAACAAATTTATAAATATAATAAAAAAAGTGGCTATAGCCACTCCAATTTATTATTATCAAGTTTCAGTGTTAACTTCGCAGTTGCTTGAAGAATGTTCATTTAGAATTTTGTTACAAATTTTGTGAAATTTAGAACATTTTGTTTTTAAAGATTCAATCAAAGCATCTCTAATTTCGTTATCATTTTTTAAATCGTCTGGAAGAAAATCATATGCTCCCTCAAAATTTTTGACTATATCTAAAATTGTAGACTTATCTAAAGTAATTTTATCTTTCATAATAACTCCTTTATTAATTTAATTATAAATTATATTTACAAACTTATCAATATCTATAATAAAATATCTTTAATTTCTTTCCAACTATTAACTCTTTTTATTCCAAACTTTTTTAGTTCTTTATCAGTTAAATTTTTATTATGTTGTGCAGTATAAATATATTTAGTTTTTGTAATAGAATTAATTAAATTTGATGGTTTATCATCAATTATAATTTCTGCTTGAATTATGGTCTTATTGGTTGTGAAAATAAATTTATTGGGGTCAAGAAAAGGAAAATTTTCTATTAAAAAATTAAATTTGTATTTATAATAATCTCTACTTGCCATAATATTCTCTTTTAGTACAACAGCAGAGCAAATATAGACTTCATATTTGCTATTTAATTGTTCAATAACATCCTTGCAATCTTTAAAAATAACAGCATATTTATATGGATTTTCCTTTCCAAGTTGCATATGATATTCTCTAATTTTTTCTTGAGAAATGTCAAAATTATCTTCAGCATGATATTCATTACATTCTTCAGGTTTTTTGTTTGTCCCAAGAAGTCGATTTATGCATTTGATATAAACATTATCACAAATAACTTCATCAATATCAATCAAAATTTTTTTCATATTGTTCTCCTATTTTTTTCTTTTGTTTATTAAATTAACAATTTAAAACCTAGACTTGCTTAAATCGTAATTTGCCATAAATTCGTCGTGAAACTCTTTGAAATTGTCGTGTAAAATGGCTTCTCGACAATCATGTGCAAGTTTCAAAAGGAAATGTAGATTATGAATAGACAAAAGTTCTGCACCAAGCATTTCGTCTGCGTTAATAAGATGACGAATATAAGATCGAGTATAATGCTTACAAGCATAACAATCACAATCTTCCTCAAGTGGTCTAAAGTCTTCTTTGAATGAAGCATTTTTAACAATAAGTTTTCCCTTCTTAGTAAATGCAGTTCCGTTTCTTGCGATTCTAGTTGGAAGCACACAATCCATCATATCAACCCCTCTTGCATATCCTTCAACAAGGCAATCAGGAGAGCCAACCCCCATTAAATATCGAGGTTGATCTTTTGGAAGTAATGGATTTAAAAAGTCGAGGATGTCATACATAACACTTTTTTCTTCGCCTACAGAAAGTCCTCCAATTGCTATACCACATTTTGCATAAGGTAAACAATCTTCAACGCATTTTGCACGCAAATCTTTAAAAACATTGCCTTGAACTATTGGGAAAAGCATTTGATTAGGATTTTTTTGAGCTTTATAACATCGCTCTAACCATATTTTAGTTTTTCTTCTTGCTTCTACCGCTTCAGCGTAAGTTGCACCACCTTCTTCTTTAGCGTCAGTGCATTGGTCAAAAGCCATAATAATATCAGCACCTAAGTCATTTTGAATTTGCATATCTTTTTCTGGTGTAATAAAAAACTTTTCGCCAGACAAGTGTGAGCGAAATTCAACGCCGTCATCAGTCACTTTGCGTAAATCAGATAGCGAAAACACCTGAAAACCGCCAGAATCAGTGAGAATTGGTTTGTTCCAGTTCATAAATTTGTGAAGACCGCCTGCTTTTTTAACTATATCTTCACCAGGACGCAAAAATAAATGATATGTGTTTGATAATATAATTTGCGCGCCCATTTCGTGTAAATCTTCAGGTCTTAAACCTTTAACAGTTGCCTGTGTTCCAACAGGCATAAAAATAGGAGTTTCAATATCTCCATGTGGAGTATGTAAAATCCCCGCTCTAGCCCCAGTGTGTGGACATTCTTTTATAATTTCATAAGAAAAGTTTGACATAATAATTCCTTTTTATTTTCTCTCTTCTTTTCTTTTTAAGAAAAGAAGCAAAAGAAATTTATTTAACGCTTTTTAAATTTACTGTTTGAATTATTGTTTTGCTTGTTTGTAAATTTTGCAAAGCGTTAAAAATTTATTTGTTTTTTAAAAACTATATTTAGTATCTTGTATGCACATAACAGTCACAAGATGTTGTGTTTTTAATTAAAATCGAAACAATTGAAAAGATGGTTTTTGATTTTGCAACCTTTAAAAACTTTCGGTGTTTCCCCAGAAAAAGCATGCATCACCAAATGAGAAGAAACGATATTTTT
>CAMUNJ010000060.1 GCA_947090235.1 uncultured Bacillota bacterium | reverse complement strand
TTCTACCTGACGCGTTAAAACACCAACCTTTTCTTTCAACTTCATCGATTGATTAAATTCTTTTTTAAGTTGTTCTTGACCAACTAGCAGATTTTGATGATTTTGTTGCAATTCTTGATTTTGATTTTGCATTGATAAAAGTTGCTGACGATTATACTCTTGCAAGTTTTCAGCATCCCTAATCGCTCTTTTTATCTCTTCAATCTCTATTAATTTTGGACATAGACTTTTCTCTTGAGTTATCTTTGCAGAGATAAGTTTTTGTGCTTGTGAACAATCTGCAAGGTCATTTTCAAACTTATTTGCACCCGTCAAAGTTGCTCTAACTTCATCGTTTAAATTGTTTAAACTCCCCTCTTGTGATAAAAATGCAGTAATTTCAAAAGTCTCTACACCAACTCCAAATATTTCAAGTCCAATTTCTTTAGAATAAGCGTTAGAAATAAGACCTGTTTTTTCGTCTATAAGTTGAAAACTATCTCCCTCTGGTGTTTGAGCAAATTGTCTAACAATGGTGTAAACATTTTTATTTATTTCAAATGTTAAACTTCCACCATAAACTCCCCCATTCCAAGGCATATATTTGCTTCTTTCAACCGCATAAGCCTTGCTATTACCCTTCTTTGCCATTCCATAAAACATAGCCTTCAAAAAGATAGTAAGCGTTGTTTTTCCAATTCCATTATTGCCAAAAAACATATTCACGCCATGAGAGAAATCGAAATCCTTGTTCTCAAGTTTGCCAAAAGCATTGATATGACATTTTATTAATTTCATAAATCATCACCTCTCAAAGCAGAGATGCCAAGCCTGCAAATTTGATTTTTTTCTTCTTCATCCAAAGTTGAATCCTCAAAAACAAGTTTCAAAAATTCCGACTTGAAAGACAATATCTCTTGTCTCAATTTTTGAGGATCTAGTTTTATTTTGCTTTTATCTATTATTTCAAAATAAGAATATAAATTGCTAAATTTATTAGTCAATATTCCAATATATTTATCCTGTTCTTCTTCATATTCACCAACAAATTCTAACCTAATAAAATCCTCAAAACTATAATTCTTTAGCAAGTTTTCTATCTTCAAATCAATATCATTGTAGCCTTTAAAATTAGAAATATCTAATTTCTCAATGACAAACTTTTTCCCATTTATTGCAGTAAATTGTATTTCGCTGCTTAATGTATCAAAAACAACAAATCCTTTTTCTCCACATTCGTCAAACCCATTTCCAGTTAAACATCCAGGATAAACAAATCTGCCTCTTTGATCCAATTTGCCATTCTCAAAAGAATGAATATGACCTAATGCAAGATAATCTATATTTTTATTTTTACAAAGTGTTAAGTCTATAAAATCATTGCCTTTAGAGTGAACATCTCCATGCAATAAAACTATATTAAACTTACTCTGATCAAGATTTTTTATTTGCAAATCACTTCCGCTTTGGCCTGATATAACAACATTATCTTCAAGTTGTAAACTAGAAAATTCTTTGTCAAAAATAATGAAATTTTTGCCGTTCAACTCTTCGCTAAAAATAAAATCTTCGTCATGATTGCCTTTTACATAAAAGACAGGGATTTTACAAGCAGAAACAATCTCTCCAAAAAATTTTATAAGTTGATTACTTGGATTTTTGCTATGAAAAAGATCACCAGAGATAACAATTGCTCCCGCTTTTATTTTATCTGCATATTCAAAAACAAATTTTAACCTGTTGGCATTTTCTAGTTTTAAACTTTTTTGTAAAGAAGAAGATAATTTTCGATTACTTGCTCCTAAATGCACATCGGCTATATGAACTATTTTCAAGCAAAACCTCCATAGTGATATTTTATCATACAACTATACAATTTGAAAATGATTTTTGGTTATTAATATAAAAAATAGAGATTCTTTTATAAATCTCTATTTGTAATGTTAAGCCGCATGGTCAAAATGTGCATTTATTTTTCCGTTTGCAAATACATCAATTCTATTTGTTAAATACAATGCATTATCTGACGGATCAACATAATTTACTCTAAATTGATATTCATATTGATCATTATCAACATTTTCGATAATCACATTTCCACTAAGTTCATGAATTGGTTTATTGTCATATGTGTTTAATACAAGTAAGAACTTGCTATCTTTTTGCATAACTATTTCAACATTGCCTTGTGTCCTAACTTCATTTAATGATTGAACGCTTGAAGCAAATCTTAAAACAACATTTCCTTTATCGCTTTCAATAACATGCTTTCTTTCTGCCAATTGGTCAAAATCAGATTTTATATTGCTATCATCAATTTTCAAATCCACATTTCCTGTTGCTGTTTGAATAATACATGGTGCTGTTAAGGCTTTGTTGACAATCACGCTTCCAGAAGTTGTTCTAATCAAGGATTGACCTTTTAGCGTTCCAATTTCAATTCTACTTTTATTGCCAAATGGAATTGATAAATCTCCAACTAGTCCAAGTTTTATTGTTGCTTTGTTCATTTTATCAGTTTTGTTAGATTCAAATTCACCTGCTTCTACTTTTGAGGTGTTTTTATAAATATTTTCTATATCTATAACGCCATCAATTAAATTTAAAACTTTAACGCTACCAACAACCTCTTTAGACTTAAAATTTCCATTATTAACTACAAGTTGAACTCCTCGATAACCAGTTACATTTTGCAAATTAAAAGAACCTTTGCCATTAATAGAAAATTTAGCATCATTTGCAACAACAATATTACATGGAGTAGAAACTTTACCATTATTTGTAGTCAAGTATAAAGAATTAAATGCCAATTCCTTTGTTTTCTCACCCTCTTTTGCCTGATACTTTTCTGCCAAAGCAATACTGCCGGTGTCTGTAGACACTGTGAGGTTACTTATTTTTAAGCCTTGCAAATTTTCGTCAATTGAAACTTTACCCGAATTGGTTGTGATAGTGAAAGTTGATCTAGAAAAATTTAATGTACTATTTATGCCTGCACAAACATTTATAACGATATTTTTAGAAAAATATAAGAAACCTTTAGGTTCAGTAACAGAAATAGTTAAAACTTTTTTATCACCATCTTCATTCAATTTTATAGTATAAGTAAAAGATGTTTCATCATAACTACCTTCAGCCTCTTCTCTAGCAAACCCCTTTGCAGTGTTGGTAATTTTTACGCAGTCTTGAGATTTTTCATCATTGCTTTTAGAAACTATAACATTTGCATAATCGCAATTGATTACAAACTCATTTATTTGATCAAAATTTAAAGGAGTCTTTAAACTTTCTTCACTTGAAGCAGTTGTTTCGGTTTGAACAATTTCTTTGCCTGAACTATAATTATAACTAAAATATTTATAACCTAAAATAGAAGTTCCTGGAGAAAATAGCATAACCATAACAATAATCAAAAAGGCTGCTAAAAGCAAAAGTAAAAGCATAAATAAATAAAAACCAAATCCTTTTTTAACTTTATCGCCTGCCATAAAGTTTCCTCCTTTTAAATTATTATATAAATCATTTTATCATAAATATTATAATTTTTCAATAATAAACTTGAAAAATTAAGAACTTTTTAAACAAAATTAATCTAAAATCGCCTTAATTCTTCTTATTCCGCTTGAAGAACTTTCTTCTTTTACAATTTTCAAATGATGCAAATCACTTGTGTTTGAAGCATGAGGGCCACCACAAATTTCCTTTGAAACATCGCCCATTGTGTAAACTTTTACTATATCTCCATACTTAGACTCAAACACTCCAACTGCACCTTGAGCCTTTGCATCAGTTACACTCATTTGTTCGCATGTAACAGGAATTGCTTTTGAAATTGCGTTATTGACAAACTCTTCAAGTTCTTTGATTTCTTCTGGCAACATTTTGTGATCTAAATTAAAATCCAATCTTAATCTTTCAGGAGTTATATTAGATCCCTTCTGCATAACTTGAGGTCCAAACATTTTGCGAAGCCCTGCCATAATCAAATGAGTCGCTGTGTGAAGATAAGCACTTTCCTTTGAGCCATCGGCAAGGCCACCTTTAAACTGACCAGCAGATGCAACACGAGATTTTTCTTGATGCTCTTCAAATGCTTTTTTAAATCCTTCTTCATCAACTGTATAACCTTTTTCTAAAGCAAGTTCCTTTGTAAGTTCAAAAGGAAAGCCAAAAGTATCATATAAACGGAAGCACGCCTTGCCAGAAAGTTTGTTTTCTACAAGTTCTCCCTCTTTGGCAAATTGTTTATGTCTTTCTATTCCATTTATAACTTTTTCAAACTCTTTATGCCCGTCATCTATAGCCTTAGCAAATTTATTAACCTCTTTGACAAGTTCGTCTTTAACCTTTTCACGATTAGCCTTAATATCAGCATAATCAATTCCATATTCATCAACATATATATCTGCAAGTGAAACAAGTTGGTCTGTATTAAGACCAATGTTTCTTGCACAATTTACGGCTCGACGGATAAAGCGTCTTAAAATATAACCTTGTCCAACATTTGATGGAACAACACCACGCTCATCACCTAAAATGAAAGTGGCAGAACGAATATGGTCTGCAATAATACGATAACTTCTTTTAGAATTTTCACTATCTAAATAAGAAACTTGAGCTTTACTTGCTATAAAATCAATTGCACGCTTTAAACACCCACTATCATAAACACTCTTTGCTCCATTAAGCACCATTACAGTTCTCTCTAAACCCATGCCTGTGTCGATATTTGGTTTATCTAGTTTTACAGCCTTTTCACCTGCTTTTTCAACTTTGTATTGCATAAAAACATCGTTCCAAATTTCAAGATATTTGCCACAATCACAGGAAGGATCACAATTATTGCCACATGCAGGCTTGCCTGTATCATAAAACATTTCTGTATCAGGTCCACATGGGCCAACTCCGCCACCTAATGCCCACCAGTTGTTTTCTTTTGGAAGATAAAAAACCTTATTCATCCCGCATTCTTTCCAAGCCAAAGCGGCATCCTCATCACGAGGAGCAGTTTCGTCGCCCTCAAATACAGTTACAGCAAGACGATCAACAGGTAAATTTAAATAATCCTTGCTAGTCAAAAATTCAAAGGAAAGTTTGATCATGTCCTTTTTTGGACAATCACCCAAAAACCAGTTGCCAAGCATTTCAAAACAAGTTAAGTGGCTATTGTCACCAACCTCATCAATATCTCCAGTTCTGATGCATCTTTGAACATCAAAAATCTTGTTTCCAGCAGGATGTTTCTCCCCCAAAAGACAAGGTACAAGCGGATGCATACCTGCAGTTGTAAACAAAACTGTAGGGTCA
>CAMUNJ010000059.1 GCA_947090235.1 uncultured Bacillota bacterium | reverse complement strand
TGTTTCTGTGGATGGCGTGAATGAAGTTGGGGGTATATTAGGTAGATTTGAAGATTTTGATTCTACAGTAACAATAAAAAATTGTATAAGCAATGGCAATGTAAAAGGAAATAATTATATAGGTGGAATTGTTGGTTATGTAAAAATGAATGGCCCAGGAGATTATAATGCACGCTTTACAGGATGTATAAACAATAGCAATGTCAATGGTGCTAGTTATGTAGGCGGAATTGTTGGTGGTGGCTATACAAGATTTATAGAAAATTGTATAAGTCGAGGAGTTGTACAAAGCGACACGGCCTATGTTGGTGGCATTATTGGCTATCATTTCAACAAAAATATGGGGGATAGTATACAAAATTGTGCTGTTTACGGCAGTGTATTTGGAAATATTGGTGGCGTTTTTGTTGGAGGAGAGGAATTGAGCGGAGAGAGTTACGCAACACTTTCAATTTCTAAATGTAGTTTTATAGGATATGCGAATAGCAGTTTGATATGGTATTGTTATCTAAAAGAACCTAATATAACAAACAATATATCTGGTTGTTATGTAAAAAATGGAAATACAAATTATTATTCTTCTGGTGATTTTTCTGGTTATACTGTAGTGTCGGGTATGAACGAAGATTTGCCTATGCAAAATCAATTATTCAACATTGCCATAGGTGGGCAGACAAGCAGTTATATTATAAATTATCTAAGATCTTTAGGCTTTGCGTTGATTTCTTAAAAATATTTGACTTTTTAATCCAAACTTGTATACAATATACATATGTTTGGATTTTTTGAAAGTCATTTTTTATTTTTTGGATTAAAAATAACTTACTATGGTTTACTTATCGCTTGTGCTATGGCGTTAGGTGTTTTTATCGCTTGCAAAAATGCAAAGTGGCGAGGATTGAGGTCTGACGATTTAATTGTTGCTGCTTGTTATATTTTGCCAATCGCCATAATAGGTGCAAGGGCTTATTATTGTATTTTTTCGCCAGAAAGTTATTCATTTTTAGAATTCTTTAGAATTTGGGATGGTGGTCTTGCGGTTTACGGAAGTATTATTGGTGGAGCGATTGGGCTTTTACTTTATTGTTTAATACACAAAAAGAACTTTTTTGATGTTGCAGATATAATTGTTCCTTCTATAATTTTGGGGCAAGCAATTGGTCGAATTGGATGTTATTTTTCTCATTGCTGTTATGGCATAGAAGTTACAGATCCTGGATTGACATGGTTTCCACTCTCGGTTTTTATGAGTGACGGCAAGTGGCATCTTGCAACTTTCTTTTACGAGAGTATTTGGAATTTGTTAGGTTTTATTATATTAATGCTTTTGCTTAGAGTTTTCAAAATTCGTCAACGCGGAGCAATAAGTGCTAGTTATCTTATTATTTACGGCATAGGCAGGGCATGGATTGAAGGGTTACGAGGTGATAGTTTATATATTGGAGCGATAAAGGTTTCTCAACTTCTAAGTATAATTTTGATAGTTGTTGGACTTGGAATTTTGATATTTTATTTTATCAAGCAAGGTCATTATCCAAATTTGGGAGAGGGCGAAACTATTCGCGAAATTTCTTTAAACACAGACAATCAAATTGTAGAAATTGAGAAGAAAGAAAACAAAATTTACAAAGTTAAAGAAAATAAAAATACTAAAAATAAACAAAAAAAGAAAGAGTAGTTTAAACTACTCTTTTTTGTGGAATAATAAATCTATGCGTGGAAGAATTTTAGGCGTAAAGAAAAGTTATATACTTTTAAGTTTATTGATTTTGCTTATTGCTACTTTTTTATCAACAAGTTTAGTTAGTATTTTTGTTTTTGATTTATATTTTCTTTGGTTTTTTATATTTTGTTTAGCGTGTGGGTTGTTTCAATTTGTAAAAGGAATCTTATTTAGATTTGATTCTTGTTTTTATTTTGGAGTTTTACTTTTAATGATTGGGGGAATTGGTTTTTATACAACTTTTTCTGGCAATGTTTATTTCCAATCAGTTTATTATATCTTGGCTTTTGCTTGTGCTTCATATTTTACTTTTGTATTTTTTAATCAAAAATTTCAACTTTATCTTGCTTTTTTGCTATATTTCGTAGATTTAAGTTGGCTTTTTGTTAAAATTAAATTTATATCACTTGGAATTTTTCTTGCTTTATTATTGACAGGTGTGTTATTATTTATATTGATTTATACGCTACTCAATATTCTTTCAAACAAGAAAAACAAGGCATAAAACATAAAAGGAGTTTTTATCATGTTTTCATTTGAACAAAATGGATATTCAATTCAAGAAGTTGACAAATATATTGCAAAACTTAAAGCCGAATATGAGGCTAAACTTATGGAAGAAAAGTTGAAAGTTTTGGAAAGCGAAAACAAACTCCTTGATTTTAGAAAAAAAAGTTTAGAACTTGAAAATCGCGAAAAAAACATTATGTCGGCTCTTGATGCTTTTAGAAGATATCAAGATGAGGGAAGCAAAAATATTACCGCACTTCGACGAGAACAACTAAACATGATTTATCAAGAATTTTTGCTTGTTATCAAAGAACTATCACTACAATATCGTGGAATAGAAAGCAATTCTTCGCTTATGAAAGTCAAAGAGGCTTTAAATACTATTGTCAACAATATTGAAATAGAAAGCGAGGATTTAACAAGCAAGGCAAACACCGAAAACGACAGCATGAGAATGTTACTAAACAAAATGCAAGGTTATAAAAAATCTCAAGATAATCCAAGAGAGGTTAAAATCTCTAGGGCTGATGAAAGGAAAAATCAAATTAGACCTGTCACAGACTTGCAATTAGAAGAGGGTGATGATTATTCTACTTTGGCTGACAAGTTTTTAGCGACCGCACCTCAAGAAAATAAGAAGACAGAAAATCAACAATCTTCAGGTTTCGACCTTCGCGAAGCAATCAATCCAAAAGACGATCTTGCTGAAATTATGAAGGCGTTTGATTTTTATAATGGCGACGATAACGAATAAAAAAGATGGCATTGCCATCTTTTTGTATATGTTATAAATTTCTTCATAAAATATTATTATGAGAACATTTTTAACTTTAACATCTTTAGGATTATTGACGATTATGCTAACTTTTTGCATTGGCTGTTTTAGCAATTATTTTTATCCTATGAAATATCAAAATCAAATCATTGAAAACGCACAAGAAAACAATATTTCACCAGCATTAATTGCAAGTGTAATCAATGTTGAGTCGGGTTTTAGAAAAGAAATCGTGTCCAGCAAAGGTGCAGTTGGACTTATGCAAATTATGCCTCAAACGGCAGAGTGGATTTGCAGTAAAAATGGGATAGATTTTAATAATGTAAATTTAAAAGATGAAAACACAAGTATCAAACTTGGCAGCCAATATCTACAAATTTTAACCTCCTCTTTTAAGAATTTAGATTCGGTAATTTGTGCTTATAATGCAGGGCCAACTAAGGTTAAATCTTGGCTATCTAATGAGGAGTATTCAAAAGATGGGGTAAAACTAGATAAAATACCTTATAAAGAAACTAGTGAATATTTAAATAAAGTTAAAAAGAATTTAAGGCATTATTCAAGTAGATATAAGATTTAAAAAATGGCATTGCCATTTTTTATATTGACAAAAAGGTATAATTATGTTATAATAAACCAGAGTGAGGTTTTAATTATGATAAAGAATATAAAAAAGGCTTTAAAAATTGCTAAAAGCAAACCATTTATAAAAAATGTTGGCAAAGTTTTTGCAGCAATTGGATATTTTGCACTTTCTTCAGTTGGAACAATTTCTTTAGCCGCTGCTGTAGGTGGATTTGTTTGGTCAGAATCATACAGAAAAGATATTTATAGCAGAATAAAGAATTCAGAAGATTACAAAATTTATAGAATAGCAGAAGATGAAAGATTACAAAATTACTATTCTCAAACTGTTGCAGAAGATTTAAAGAAGTTTGAAAATGGTGAAATTTCAAAGGATGATTTAGAAATTAGTAAAAATAAATATGAAAATGAAGTTGCTGAAAGTAACAATTTGGATTGTTATCTTGAATCAACCAATAATACTAATTATGATGGGGAATTATTTGGTCACGCTACGATATTTGTTATATCTACAGAACTCGCTATATTAAGTGTTACCATAGGAATATTAAGAGTTATTGATTATACTTCAAATTGTGGGTTGACTATGGCCTCTGAGCATCGTTTTTATGCACGCGAGTGTATTACTTCAATATTTAAAGAGTCTAATGAGGAAGAAGATCAAGAAAATGTTTTATAACATTACTTTGGAAGTTTTTGAAAACTATGATTAATTTCATAGTTTTTTATTTTATTTTTTATTTTGTTTGCTTTCTTAAAATAAAATGGCTATAATGAAATTATAAGAGATTTATTTTAAGGTTTATTACTATGATATTTAGAAAATTTTTTAATAAGGACGCTGAAAAAGTGTCTTATGTCGCAGAGAAGTTTAATTTATCTCCTCGTGTGGCAGAACTTATCTTATCTAGAGGTGTTTCTTCTGATGATGAGATTAAGGAATTTTTAAACCCAACCATCTTTCATGATCCTTTTAAACTTAAAGGTATGAAAGACCTTTGTGATAGGATTAAACTTGCTAAAGCCATGGGCGATAAAGTGCTGGTGTTTGGTGATTATGATGTGGACGGGGTTAGTGCAACAGCGATTATGATTAAAGCACTTGCAAAACTTGGAATAAATGCAAACTACTATTTGCCTAATAGATATGTTGATGGTTATGGTTTGACAAATGATGTTATTGATAAGATATATAATCTTTATCAACCAAATTTGATTATAACAGTTGATTGTGGTATTTCTTGTGCTAAAGAAGTTGATTATGCTAAAACAAAAGGGATAGAAATTGTTGTTACAGACCACCATGAAATTCCAGATGTATTGCCAGATACTATTGTTTTGAATGCTAAGATTGAGGGGCAGGAATATCCTTATAGAGAACTTTGTGGAACTGGAATGGCATATAAAATTGCCGAGGCTCTTTTGGGCAGGATTGAGGCTAGAGAATTTTTGCCTATTGCTGCTATCGCTACTATTGCAGATATTGTTCCTTTGACTGGTGAAAATAGAACTATTGTTACAGAAGGACTAAAACTTATAGATAAATATCTTCCTAAAGGGTTAAAAATGCTTTTCAAAGAGTTTGGAATAAGCACTATAAAACCTTCTGCAACAGATATTTCTTTTAAGATTGCACCTAAAATTAATGCATCAGGCAGGATGGGTGATGGGGCAGGCTATGAAAAAGATCCAAAAGGAACA
>CAMUNJ010000058.1 GCA_947090235.1 uncultured Bacillota bacterium | reverse complement strand
TATCAAACTTGCGAGATTTTTTCAAGCCTTTAAACAAATCACTTTCAACAAAATCTATCTTAACATTGTGTTTTTTTGCGTTATTTATGGCGACTGACAAAGCAGGCTTGGATATGTCTATGGCCGTTATCTTAACATTAACATTTTTGGCAATAGAAATAGCAATTGCTCCACTGCCCGTACAAAGATCGCAAACTTCTTTATACTTATTGGCTTTTATAACCTTTATTGCTTCTTCCACCAATTGTTCGGTTTCTACTCTTGGAGATAACACTTTTTTGTTGATATCAAATCTTAGTCCATAAAAATCTACAAACCCAAATATGTTTGAAAGCGGCTCGCCCTTGGCTCGTCTTTCTGTAGCGGACATAATTTCGCGATACTGTTTGTTGGTTATTGAGTGTATCAACTTTATTTCTGCTCTATTTTTATTCAATACTGTAGCAACAATCCAATCAACATCGCTCTTATCATATCGCTTTTTGCTTTCAAGTTTAGTTTGCATTTCAGTAAAAACAGCAGAAAGTGCTATCATGCCATCCTCGCTGACAGATAGTTTTTCACCTTTAGAAATTTCACTTTCAAGACCTGACACTTTAGCAATCTCCTCCTGTGTAATACTTGGCTTGATGCAAACAAACCAAGATGTAATTATACAAATACGCGACAATTTGGGATATTTTTCCAAAATAAATAAAACCTCATAACAAAATCCCATACTTAAAACCACAATAGCAAGGTTTATAAGAATATTTGCCCACCAATTTATATTAATTGCAACTAATGATATCATAAAAACACAAAACAATAAAGTAAAAACAAAGAAATTTACAAAATTTAATGGTCTATGCCAGTTAAATTTGATATTCTCTATGTTTTTTTGCTTAGTTAAATTAAAATTTCTTGCACAAGCCCCATTAAACTTATAAAAATATTGCATTGAAGGCAAAAACCTTAGTGCTAGCAATATCAAATAAAACAAAAACACTTTGAAAAGTGCAATAATAAAAGACCTTAACCTAAAATTTAAGGATTCACCGAGTACAACAAAGGATAATTTTGCAGGAAACACACCTAAAAGCAAATAACACAACAGAAAACTAAAAGTTATACTTATCAAAATAAAAAAATATCTTGCACTTATATAAAATTTTTGGGATATGGATTTAGCAAGTTTACTTTCTTCCAAGTTTAACATATTATACGAAATATTAAAAGCTGAAAACAATGCTATCAAGCCACAAAAAAAGTATTGAATACCACGAAAAATAATCCAATTAAAATATATTATTTTATTTTTGGTATTTTGACTTGCCACCTTTTTCCCGCCATCAAGACCGATAACAGCCGTCGAAAGTGTCTTACCATTAAAGCAACTTATTCCATTACTTGAAGGAAAATAATATTTCATAACCCAATTATTGACATATATTTTTATTATTTTCACTTTTCTTTTAAAGAAAAGTAAACAAAAGAAAAATAAAAATTCCCCTATTGACTCCTATATGTTTTTGTGTTAAAATAATTATGGAATAAGGAGGGAACTTATGTACGCAATTTTAAAACAAGGAAAAGCACACATATTGCACATTGTTAATACTGGCGTTAGATCTGCAATTAAAGATGGTAAGCCTATTTATTACAATTCAATTAAAACCTCATGCGGATTTACTGGAGAGGATTATAATCAAAACAACAATATAAGCAGTTTGATTAAATACGAAACCTCTAATGTTTATATGCCAGACTATGAAAAACCAATAAAAGAACGAATTTCACCTATAGAAATTTATTTTACTCTAAATATGCCAGAGCAAATACACTATGATAAAAAATGTCCAGAATGTTTCCGTGAGAATTTTTAATTGAAAATAAATAAAGTTTAAACAAGGCGTTAAAAAATTTTCAATTTTTTAACGCCTTGTTTTTAGTTTTCTTTTCTTTCTTTTCTTATGAAGAAAAGAAAGAAAAAATGAAAGATAAAAAAATATGGCACTTACACGCCATATTTATTTTTGAATTTTTCAACATTACCACTGGCATCAACAACCTTCTTCTTTCCTGTGAAGAATGGGTGACATTTGTTGCAAATATCTATACTGATTGATTCGCCTTTAGCATTAGACTTTGTTTTGAAAGTGTTTCCACAAGCACAAACAACAGTCACTTCGTGATAATCTGGATGAATTTCTTTTTGCATAATCTTTCCCCTTTTATTTAAATTTTAAAATTAATCTCCAACATATGGAAGAAGAGCAACATTTCTTGCACGCTTGATAGCGGTAGTAAGTTCTCTTTGATGTTTAGCACAAACTCCAGTTTGGCGTCTTGGTAAAATCTTACCTCTTTCTGTAATGTATTTTTTGATTTTAGCAACATCTTTGTAATCAATTACCTTTTCACCAGCAACGCAGAAAGCACAAACTTTCTTTTTAGCAGGTTTACGGAATTTTTTTGAAGGAGCAGCAGGCATTTGTGCTACTGCTTTTTCTTCAGTTTTTACAACTTCTTTAACTTCGCTCATGATTTTCTCCTTTTTTTCTAAATTTTGCATTACTTTTCTTCCAAGAAAAGTAATCAAAAGAAACCTTTATTAATGCTTTTTAAATTTGCATTAATTTTTTATCTTCGTTTAATTAATTCGCAAATTTTTCAAAGCATTAAAAACTTTATTTTATATTTTTAGACAATCGTCGAACTTCTGGTTGCCTTTGACCGAATACAATATGATTTTCCAATCTCTTGTAAGACAATCGCGGCACATTTGGTGCCTTGACCGAATACAATGTGATTCTTCAATCAGTCGTAAGATAGTCGGGCGACATTTGGCGTCCTTGACCGATTATATTTTGATTTTTCATTCACCAATTGGATAGTGATGCAAACTAAGTTTGCTAGAATGGAAGACTATCATCGTCATCAATTGGTTCAAGCTCGCTAGTTTCTTTCTTAGCAGGCTTTGGAGTAGAAACTGGAGTGCTTTCTCCGTTGTCACTATTTCTTGAACCTAAAAATTCAACTTCGTCTGCAACAATTTCAGTTGTATAACGCTTTGAACCATCTTGTGCTTCATAACTAGAATTTTGAAGACGACCAACAACGGCACACTTAGATCCCTTCTTTAAAAACTTAGCACAGTTTTCACCTGCAGCTCTCCAAACAACAATGTTGAAGAAATCTGCTTCTCTCTCGCCGTCAGCATTTTGAAATCTTCTTTGAACAGCGATTGAAAATCTGCAAACTGCAACGCCACTGTTTGTTGTTGCAAGTTCAGGGTCTTTAGTCAAATTCCCAATTAAAATAACTTTATTCATAATTTTTTCTCCTTATAGAGCATTCTCAAAATGCCCTCTCTTTTTACTTTTGTTGTCTATTGCAGGGATTAAAAAAATTGATCGACACAATCCAAATCTTCTTTATATTGTTCAAGTCGTTCTCTTAATATTCTCTGTTCTTCTGTTTCAGATTCTTTCGAAGTCTTGATGTAATTTTCAACATTTAAACCATTTTCAGTAGGTTTAGCACATTTTACAGAAGAAAGGGACATTTTAGGAATAGACCCCATTCTTTTAACAGTATTATCTTTTAAGTTTTGTACTTCTTCGGCACTCATATTAGGTTTAATAATCATACAATTCCCTCCCTTGCATCTCATTAAGCGTCCTTGCGAACGATTTGAACGCGAACTACTGATTCGTTGATTGTCATAATTTGTTTTAAACTATCAACATCTTTTCCAGCAAGTTCAAAATTCATAAGAACATAAAAACCTTCGCTTTTGAAGTTAATGTCATAAGCAAGTTTTTTCATGCCCCATTTATCAACGCCGCTAACAACTCCACCTTTAGATTCAACATAAGAAGAAAACTTTTTGATAATCTCCTCACGCTTTTCTTCGGTTTCGTCAGCAGAAATGATATAAAGAACTTCATACTTATTCATATCTGACCTCCTTTTTGGACTATTGGTTTTCTTATATCTCAAAGAAAACAAAAGAAGCAGTTTACTACTGCTCCTTTATATTAACATAATAAATATTTAATGTCAAGCATTATTTGATTTTAATTTATGGCTTTTTTATGTTTAATAGCAAGGAAAATGATAAAATATCAATCCTCTCTACCTAAAAAATAGTCAACTGTCACACCAAAATAATCAGCAAATTTAATTAAAATTTCATAACTTGGTCTAATCTCACCAGTTTCATATTTAGCAACTGTTGATTTGTCTAAATAAAACATCTCAGCCAATTTGGTTTGAGTTAAATCTTTTTCTTTTCTTAATTCTTTTAATTTTTCACCTATAATTTTCATAATTCACCAACTTTCACTTTACATTCTGACAGAAAATCAGTATGATTATTTCAATTCTGATTGCTAGTCAGAATTTTTAATAAAAATGGGGTTAATTATGGTTAAAAGTTTGTTAAATAAGATAAAAAAAGACCTTGAAGGTCAATTAGATTTAAAATCAATAAATAATTTAGATAAATTTTCATTACATTTTGGAGTATGCAAATATATAAGAAACAAATATTTGTGGAACAGCCCTGCTTACAAAAGAATATTAAGTGAATATTTTAAAGAACTAGAAGTTGATGCCTTATCTTATAAAATTTTAAAAGAAATATTAAAACTAGATTAGTCTACTAAGCCTAAAATATAATCAGCCGATACCTGAAAAAACTCAACAAAAGCAATTAGCATTGATATGCTAGGTTCTATTTTATTTGTTTCGTATTTTGCAATTGTTGATTTATCTATTTTAAGAATTTCAGCAAGAGCAACCTGTGTTAATCCTCTTTCCAATCGCAATTCTTTAAGTCGACTACCTATTTCTTGTTTTTTCATACTAATATATTGACATAAATAGTACAAAAAAATCATAAATCTGATTTTGAATCAGCGTGCGATTTCGCTTGGTCGCGAATAGCGAGAACTTGCGTTAAAGCCGTAGAACTTTGCCAAGCAAAGTTTGAGGCTATTCAGCAAGATTCTCGCTAGCGTCCACAACAATTTTTATATTTCTTGCCACTTCCACATGGACAAGGGTCATTTCTACCTATTTGTTTTTCAGTATTGACTATTGTTTGCTGTACATGAGGTTTTTTCTTTTTTGCTTGTTCAGCACGCTCTTCTGGCGTCAATTCTTTGCCAGTCATAACAACAGTATATTGTGGTTGCTGAGGCATTTGTTGAACAGGCTCTGGTCGATCAATTTGAGTATTTAATATAAACAAACATGTCAAATTTCTAATCTTGTCGATCATATTTTCAAACATTTCTGCTCCATCTTTTTTGTAGGCAAGCACAGGATC
>CAMUNJ010000057.1 GCA_947090235.1 uncultured Bacillota bacterium | reverse complement strand
ATCAAATTACGCTATCTCAAATAAAGTCGCTTGGCGGAGATGTTTTTGAAAGAGAACGCACTAAGGCATTGCTAGACTATCAAATAAAAGAAATTGAAGATGCCGGCTTGCGTGAAGGCGAGGAAGAAGAAGTTAAAGAAAGATTTTTTATGTTATCCAATGCCGAAAAACTTTGTGAATGTGTAAAGGCTTGTAACGAATCTTTGGAAAACTCTTCTATGTCTGCAATAATTCAAGTGCAAGAAGCATTATTGGCTCTTAACAATGTGAATGGAATAGAAATTATAGATTCTTGCAAGGAAAGATTGAATAGTTGTAAATATGAACTTCAAGATATAAACGAAACATTAAATGATTTTATTAGTGAATTAAATTTTAATGAATTTGAACTAGAAAAATTAGATAAGCGAAATGATCTTATAAAATCAATTTTAAGAAAATATGGTGGATCAATAAAAGAGGTTTTACAATTTTGTGAAAAAGCCAAAGAAAGACTTAATCAACTTAATGATGCTGAATTTGAACTGGATAGATTAGAAAAGTTAAAACTTCAACAAGAAAAGGCTTTATTTGATGCTTGTGATAGTTTGAGTAATAAACGCAAAGAAGTTGCAAAATCTATAGAAAGCAAAGTTGTAAAAGAACTTGATGACCTAGGCATGAAAAACACAACATTTATTGTTGAATTTGATAAAACTCAAACTTTTTCTGCCAATGGCAATGATATCGTAAAGTTTGCTTTTTCCGCAAACAAGGGACAAGAAGTTAAGGCTTTAAGCAAAACTGCATCTGGTGGTGAAATGAGCAGATTTATGCTTGCTATAAAAAATATATTTGCTGAATTTGGCACTGCAGAAACGCTTATTTTTGATGAAATAGACACCGGAATAGGTGGAGAAACTGGCGTTGTTGTGGGTGAAAAAATTTCTAAACTTTCTAAAAATAATCAAGTGATTTGTATAACTCATCTTCCTCAAGTTGCCTCTTATTGTGATGAAATGTTTTATGTTAGCAAAAAGGTTGAGGAAAATTCAACCATTACAAATATTGAAAGGTTGGATGAGCAAGGTATAATTGAAGGTTTAGCAAAAATGGTTGGTGGAGATATAAGCGAAGTTGCTATCAAGCATTCTCAAGAAATGCGAGCAAAAGCAAAATAAAAAAGGGTAAGGCATTCTTGCTCTTTTTTGTTTTGCATAATTTAGGTCATTTTGCGTAGACTAAAGTTTATGAGAAAGGGTAAAAGATTTAAAAGAATTTATACATTAATTGTTATGTTATCATTATCGACTTTAATTCTTTTGCAGAATGTTGGTTTCGGCGATATTTTTTCACTCCCAGATAATTTTTCAGCAAGTTTTAGTGATGTTGATAATGTGAATAACAATTCTTTATTTGGTAATTTTGTTCATACATCTTTGGAAAAAGGCGATACCAGTGTGAGTAGTGAAAAGCAGAAAGAGGGAACTATTGTTTTCAAATTGTTTGGCTTTATTCCAATCCGTAAAGTTAAGGTGAACATTTTGCCTGAAGAAGATGTTTTTATAGGTGGTGTACCAATTGGTATTTCGCTTTCTACGGATGGGGCAATTGTTATCAGTGACACGGTGGTTTCAACTGATAGTGATGTGGTAAGTAGAAATAAGATTTTTAAAAGTGGAGATATATTAAAAACTATAGAAGGGAAAAGAATAAATTCTCTTGACGAAGTTGAAGATATTTTAAATCAAAGCAATGGTCATGTTGAAATTGAATATTTGCGAAAAAATCAACTTGAAAAAGCCCAAATTGATCTTATAAAAAATAAGGAAGGCAAATATAAATTAGGTTTGTGGGTTAAAGATGATATTTCAGGAATAGGCACATTGACTTATGTAAAACAAGAAAATCATGATTTTGTTGCACTAGGACATCCAATTACTGATGGGAAAGTTGGGAATATTATCCCTTTAACTGATGGAAAAGTATTTGATTGTTCTCTAATTGGAATAAACAAAGGTGAGAGAAACAATCCTGGAGAACTTAGATGTGTATTTTTACAAAGCAATGAAAAAGGTGAGATAAAGAAAAATAATAAATACGGAATTTTCGGGCATTTGGATGATCTAGAAAATATGGTTGATGCTAATTTAACTGCAACTTTAGGTGGAAGATTGGGGGTAAAACCAGGTAAAGCAAAGATTGTTTCTAGCGTAAGTGGGATAAGAGAGGAATACGAAATAGAAATAATTAAAGCCAATTATCAGGCAAAATCGGATGATAAAAGTCTTGTGTTTAGAGTTACAGATAAAAGACTTTTAGAGTTGACGGGCGGAATAGTACAAGGAATGAGTGGTTCTCCGATTATACAAAATGATAAATTAATAGGGGCGGTTACACATGTATTTCTGTCTGATCCAACAAAGGGCTATGGAATTTATAGTGATTGGCTATTGGAAGGCGAAGGTAAGTAAAACCTTCCCTTCTTACTTAATTGTGTTTTAAAAAATTAAAAAATTTATTAAAATCATTTGCTTATATTAAAAAAATGATATATAATATATTTATATTATTAATAAGCAATCAAAGATTGTAAGTTAAAAGGAAACAATAATATGAAGAAAAGACTCTTAGTGTTATCAATCCTAATTCCTCTCTTGTCCATAGTTTCAGTATTCGCTGGCTTGGCGGGGGGGGGATTTTTGACTTAGTTCAAAATTATGACAGTAATGCTGCTGACTCAGGTACTTTAACAATCAATTTTTATACTAATGGAGAGCCAAACGGAATGGGAGGAACTCTCTCAATTTATTATTATGGATACAATTCTGGAACGAATGTAAATATTTCTGATTTGTCAGGTGATTCATCTGCTAGGACAGTAATAGGAGGAACTGAACAATCTTCTTATGTGTTTAATTATACTACTAATATATCTCCTGGTGCAAGTGCATCTAGTTTGAGAATTGCTTTCTACATTTCAATTGAGTCGGCATATTTGTATAATTATATTAATTATATAGGTGATGCTGTAGATGTTTATGGTTCGGGGGAGTTTTTAAGTTTGACTGGTGTAGGTTCAAACATTGAATTAAACTATTATTTTGAAGATGATAATGTGTGGATAAAACATATTGGAGATGCTGATTTTTCTGTTGGAGACGGAACTTCATCCCTTCCTTATGAAATTTCATCACCTGAACAACTTGCTTTGCTTGCTCAAAATACAAATTCTGGGACGAGTTATGCAAATAAATATTTTAAGCAGACGATAGATTTAGATATGGCTAAATATCGATGGACACCTATTGGAACGGAAAGTAACCCTTTTGCAGGTAATTTTGATGGTAATGGGTATGAAATCAGTGGGCTATATGTCAATACTGGTGACTATGCAGGATTGTTTGGAAAAGTATATGATAATATGGGGAATTTAATATTTAAAAATATAACTATTGTAGATTCTTATATTAGTGGAGAGGCAAATGTTGGTGCGGTAGCTGGATATTGTGCATGGAGAGGCACAAAATTAGAAAACTGTCACAATAAAAATACAACCATTGTAGCGAGTGGGGGTAGTGCAGGAGGTTTAGTTGGTTATATAAGTGATACATATGGAACGAATAATAGCATTATAAATTGTACTAATTCAGGTGATGTTTTTGGGAAAAATTATATTGGCGGGATTGTTGGTTATGCAACAACCGAAAATCACGGATCAACAATAACAAATTGTATAAACAACGGATCGGTTATCAGCACAGGAGAAAGAACAGGAGGCATAGTTGGAAGTGCGTCAAAATGTGAAGTCTCAAAATGTATTGTTAATGGAAAAGTTATTTCTCAAAGTAGATTTGTCGGTGGGTTTGTAGGACAATTTATAGGAAATTCAAACATAAAAAATTGTTATTTTACTGGAGCATTAATTTCAAAAAATTCTACCTCTACAAATAGTTCAAAATCCTCAGGATGGTTTGTCGGTGGCGATGGATATAGTTATTCTAGCGTGAAAATAACAATGTTAAATTGTTGTTTTATTGGCTCAAGTTCTGCAGAGGTTACAGGTTATTCAAGGCTTTATAATCCAAGTGTTTTAAATTGTTATGCATTTACAAATAGTAAAGGTTATTATTCTTCTGGCGACTTTACCACATTTGCTCTTGTGGAAAATATGAATAACAATTTGCCTATGCAAAAAGAATTATTTAGTGTTGCTATTGATTCAAGTAGTGATGTGCTAAACTTCTTTAGTAATAATTCAAATTTCCAATTGCAAAATTAATAATTTAATGTATATATAAAATATAACTGCACAAGATAATATTGTGAAGGAGATATGCTTCACAATATAGAAGAAACACGAGTTCAGCAGAATTGTGTTTCTTTTTTTTTGTTTAGTATTGTTTTTTTTGATTAAAGTATTTTTGATCTAAAGTGTGGGATTATATTTTTGTAAAATTGATTGTTTTAAGTATGTAAAAAATATATTTAGATGAATACTTTATAATTTTCAGAAAAATAATTATTAAAAAAAATAAGAATTTTGTAATTCTTATTTTAATCATCGTTTCTTATCTTAACCTTTTCTGCAATGCTTTTACGCATATCCTCACTTATTGCGGCGTAATGTTTTTTGGTTGTATTTACATCTTTATGGCCCAAAACATCGGCAACAATATAGATATCTTTAGTTTCGCGATACAGATTTGTGCCAAAAGTGCTTCTAAGTTTATGCGGAGAAATATTTTTGAGAGGTGAGGCTTCTTTAGCAAATTTTTTTACTAAATTTTCTACTGCACGCACAGAGATGCGTTTGCGTTGCAGGGAAATAAACATTGCTTTTTCATCAATAGGTAGTTCTAAAGTGGCTCGCTTTTCAAGCCAAGTTTTGAGAGCCTGTGCAACTGCAACTGAAAAATATAACATTGTTTGATTTCCACCTTTTCGAGTAACAATAAAAGCATTTTGCGAAAAATCAAAACTATCAATATCAAGTCCAACAAGTTCTGAAATACGAATTCCCGTTCCTAAAAATAGTGTAATAATAGCATTGTCGCGTTCAAAGGTGTTTTTGTCATAATTTTTTTGGCGATCAGTAAATGTGCATGGATTTTCAACCACATTCATAAGTTTTTCAACTTCATTTTGCTCTAATCTTATTATTTCTTTGCTGTGTAGTTTAGGAGTTTCGACCTTGCTTGCAACATTTGATGAAATCATATCATGATTAAAAAGATATTTAAACAAACTTCGTACCGCTGCAAGTTTTCTAGCCTTGCCTTTTTCGCCATTTTTATTTTCCTTTCCCTCCTTATCGTAATAAGAAAGATAAGATAAAA
>CAMUNJ010000056.1 GCA_947090235.1 uncultured Bacillota bacterium | reverse complement strand
GTTTTTTTGTTTATCTTGTTTATGTTTTTTAAATTTTTCTTTAAAATATTGGATATTATCTAAGAAATATATTATATATCCTATCAATACAAAAATCCCAACAAGTATACTCACCCATGCAAAAAATCCTCCCCAGCCCAACTTATCTACATTCAAGAAAAAGTATGGATATAGCATTGCACCTTCAATACCTTTTAAAATTGCTGCTCTAATCAAAACAAAAATCACATATCCTAAAGGCATAATTGTACAAAGAAGTGGATGAAACCATTTTAGCTTTCCATGTTCATAGAAAAGCACCCAATGCAAAATAAACATTATTGGCAATATAACATGCATCAAAAGATTTGACAGAGATAAAAAATATTCTGATGGTGATTTTTCTTTTGCGAGCAAGATGTTATAAACTAAAAAAGTAACCAAGATTAAAATTACACATAAAAACTTGAAAGCTGGAGTTGTTTTTACAAAACCATCTTCTTTTTTTATTGCACTTTTGATTGTATGAACAAACGCAGCGATCATAACACCCATACAAACATAATTACTTAGATTTGTATAATATGCATAAAAATTTCCATTAAAACTTTGCTCAAAATAACCCAAACTGCCAATAACTCCCAAAATAGCAAGTGTTAAATAGACTGTTTGAAAAATAATTTGTACAACTCTATTTTTTATCATTTTCTTTTTCCTCCACTAAACTGCTCTGCTTTAAAAAGATTGAGAAAGAAAGCAAGATTTCTGCTGGATAATAAGTTGCTAGACATAAAGTGCCAACATAAGAAAGACCTGCAAAAATATTGAGAAGCAACATAAGGTCTGAGAAGAAGAATAAAATACTTCCAACCATAATCAAAAGATTTTGCCAATTTCTTTCTCTAACAAAATTAGTGATTGCTTTGCCAACCATAAGCGAAATTATAACCGCGTAAACAACACAAACTATTTCCATCAAAACTCCACCAAAATTGAATATTGGAGCAAGAGTTATAAATAGTACTGAAGGAATTAGAATTGCAACTCCACAAATAAGATCTGTCCATTTAAATTTTTGCAAAAAGCAATAAGCAACAAAGTAGAAAATATGACCTATTGCAAACAAAGCAGCACCTACTATAAATTCAATTTCTAAAATTATATCTCCAAGGCAGGCAAACACTAATCCCGCTAACATTATAGAAGGGAAAAGATAATTTTTTTGTTTATTTAAAATCAAATAAACAAAGTTAACAATGCCCATAACAACAAATAATACGCTTGTAAGGGATTTCATCCAAAGTTGATCATAATTCATATAAAGACAATCACCAACAATGATTAAAAGTGTTAACAAAAGATTTGCCAATAAAAAGTAATCTTTTTTTATAAAATTTTTAACTTTTTCCATAATTTTCTCCTATTTTAAAAACATTTTTATAAGTTTATTCTTTAATTTTGAATAAGGTTGATAACGCATTGGCAAGTCTATCCAAGTTTTCTTATCAACAATACTTTTATAATGCGAGAAGGTATCAAAACCTGTCTTTCCATGATAAGCCCCTATTCCACTTGACTTGATTCCACCAAAACCTAGACGTGAAGTTGCAAGATGAATAACACAATCATTGATACAACCTCCACCATAATCACAACAAGAAGTTATCTTTCTTATATTTTTCTTAGATGAAGAGAAAATATATAAAGCTAAAGGTTTAGGTAATTTGTTTACATTTTTGATAACTTCATCTATATTTTCAAATTCAACAATTGGAAGAACTGGACCAAACATCTCTTCTTTCATTTCTAGCGATGAAAAATTAGATTGTAATAAAGTAGGTTCAATTTTTAAAGTTTCTTTATTAAATCTTCCGCCAAAAATAAGATTATCTTGTTTAATTAATTTAAGTGAATTATCAAATTGTTTTTGGTTTATCATCTTAGGATAAGCCTTATTTGATAAAGGGTCAACTGTATATTGCAAAACAATTTGCCTTTCTATCTCTTTAATAAGTTTATCTTTCACATTTTTTGCACAATAAATATAATCTGGAGCAACACAGGTTTGACCGCAATTTAAAAATTTGCCAAACACCAATCTTTTTGCAGTAAGCGAAATATTTGCACTTTCATCTACTATGCATGGACTCTTGCCACCCATTTCAAGTGTGACTGATGTGAAATGTTGAGCAGCCTTTTGCATAACTATTTTACCAACTCTTGTACTGCCAGTAAAGAAAATATGGTCAAAGTCCAAATCTAACAGAAAAGAACATTCTTCTCGTCCACCTAAAACAGTAAAAACCTGATTTTGTGTGAATGTAGTTTTTATCAATTTATCAATTATTCTACTAACATTACTAGATGTCTCGCTAGGTTTTAGCATAACTATATTGCCTGCTGAAATCGCATCAACAAGAGGCTCTATAGAAAGCATAAATGGATAATTCCAAGGGCTAATAATTAATACATGACCTTTTGGACAAGGTTTTTTATAAGACTTGGATGCAAATTGTGCTAAAGGAGTTATAACTCTTTTTTCTTTAGAAAACTTTTTTATATGTTTTATCATAAAGGAAATTTCACTTAAAACCAAGCCTATTTCTGCCATATAACTTTCTGTTTTACTTTTGTTTAAATCTTTATATAAACTTTCACAAATTTCATCTTGCATCAAAACAATATTTTTATATAAAGTTTTCAACGCTTTGATTCTGTTTTTAGGATTTCTTAGACTATTATTTAATAAATTCTCTTTTTGTTGAGAATATATTGACAGTATTTCTTGTTTATCCATTTTTCACCTCAAAATATATTTTTTCAAACTCTTTTCTAGTCCAAAGATGAGGAACTGGATAAAGCGGATTTCCTTCTTTTTCGGCAGTTTTAGCAAGAGATTTTATATCCTCTTCTTTAATGCCATCTATATATTTTGGAATGTTCATGTTTGTATTCATATCTTGTATTTTTTCTATAACTATTTTCGCTGCAACTTCTTTAGGCGTTGATTTATCACAAAGTCCAGTATATAGGGCTATTTGCAAAAGTTTTTTATAAATCTTCTTTCCATAAGCCTTTAAAACATATGGCAATAATACAGCATTTGCAAGGCCATGAGCAATATTATATTTTCCTCCCAAGGAATGTGCAATCGCATGAACATATCCTACATAAGATTTTGTAAAAGCAAGTCCTGCCTTATATGATGCAAGAAGCATATTTTCTCTTGCAGAAATATTACTTCCATCATTGTATGCCACCTCTAAGTTGTCAAATATTGCCTTTATAGCCTCCAAAGCATACTTTCTGGTATCTTTTGTTGTACTATTGCCTATATAGGCTTCTATGGCATGTGTAAGGGCATCCATGCCTGTTGTTGAAGTTATATGCTTAGGCAGTCCCACTGTCAATTCCGGCAAAAGTACAGCATATTGTGGGATTAAAGGAAAATCATTTATTGCATACTTATGTCGGGTTTGGCTATCAGTTATCACTGCTGCCAAAGTCGTTTCACTGCCTGTTCCTGCAGTGGTTGGAATAGCAATCAAAAGAGGAAGTTTTTTTCTAACTTTCAAAACTCCTTTCATCTTTTCCAAACTCTTTTTAGGTCTTGCAATTCTAGCACCAGTTGCCTTTGCACAATCCATTGCCGATCCGCCACCAAAAGCAATCAATGCTTGGCAGTCATTTGACTTATACATTTTTAAAGCGTCATCCACATTTTGAGTTGTAGGATTCGCAACAGTTTTATCAAACACAAAAACTTTGATTTGATTTTGTTTTAATTCAGTTTCTAAAGATTTGGTCAACCCTAAACTATTTATTCCTTTGTCTGTAACAAGTAGAACTTTGCTAATCTTTTTATCTTTCAATACATCAGCAATATCGGCATAAGACTTTAAAAGTTTTGGTTCTCTATATGGTAAAATGGGAAGTAGACTTTTAAAAACCTTTTGATAAGTTCGACAATAAAATCTTTTAAATATGTTCATCTTTCCTCCTATTTTTCAAAAAATGCAACACCAATTGCACCTGGGCCTACATGAGTGCCAATAGTACTGCCAATCATATATGCTGGCACAGTTTTGGCAAAGTCCTTCCATAAATGTCCACTATCTTCAATATACTTATTTAACATAGAATTGTCAAGTCCAGACCACACAACGCCAAAAGGCATATCAAAATCAATGCCACCTTTCTTTTCTACAAGCGAATTTAAAAGATTGTTACCCTTTTTTGAGCCTACCGCTTTACCAACCATTTTTACCTCACCATCAATTACTCCTACAACCGGCTTGATAGAAAGCATTTCACCAGCAAAAGCAGTTATCGCAGAAATTCTTCCACCTTTTTTCAAATATTTCAATGTATCTAGCAATGCTAAAACATTTATTTTACTTTTAACCTCATCTAGTTTTTTTGCAACTTCTTTTGCAGTTAATCCTTGCTCTATCAATTTCAATGCATATTCACAAAGAATACGCTCGCCTATACAAGCATTTAAACTATCTACAACAAATACCTTGCCATCAAACTTTTTAGCGGCTTCCAACGCACTTCTATGCGTTCCTGAAAGTTTTGATGATATAGTTATAATCACCACTTCGTGACCCTGATCAACAAACTCATTTATCTTTTCTTCAAAGGTAAAAGGATTTATTTGACTAGTTTTTGGAAGTTCAACACTTTCAATCAATTTTTGAAAAAATTCTTTGTGAGAAAGATTAATTCCATCCAAGAATTCCTCTTCCGCAAATCTAACTTCCATAGGAACTAAACCTATTCCTAATTCTTCGGCCTCCTTTAAATCTATATCACTAGCCGAATCTATAATAATTTTTACTGCCATATTATCCTCCTATTTATCACATAGCTTTTGCAAATTGTTTGCAATCAAATGTAAACTTTCATAAAAAATCTTTCTTTTTTCTTCACTCAAACCTTTGCTCGCCTTTTCTAAAAGTCCATCTACCTTGTTGCAAATAAACGCACCAACCTCTTTTCCTTTATCACTAAGACTAATAGGGCTTTTATACCTTTTTTCGGTTTTAGAAGAGCATAACAAATATCCTTGTTCTTCCAAAAACTCGATAGCACGCGAAATTGCTCCTTTGTCTTCCTCGCAAACATCGCATAATTCTTTAGCAGTCATCTCGCCCTCGCGATAAAGATAATATAAACAAGAAACATGAGTGCTTTTTAAACCTAACCTGCCCATCTCATCGCTTTTAATTTTGTGAATACTTCTTATAATCTTATTTATAAGAATAGTAAATTTTTTAAATCTATCTTCCATAAAACCTCACTTGTTGTTTTGTCAACAAGTTTATAATAGCATCAAACTTGTTGTCTTGTCAACAAGTTTTAATATATTATTTAAAAATTTTAAA
>CAMUNJ010000055.1 GCA_947090235.1 uncultured Bacillota bacterium | reverse complement strand
GTTTTTTACTCAATTGATTTTTTAAACTTTAACTCCTTCTATATGCAATCCCAATGCCTGTAGATATGAATAACTTGACAATGGTTTTTCTAAAGCATCATTTGAGTGGGCACAAACATATATTTGATTTCCCATTTTTCTTGTTATTATCACTGTATGATTGAAATGCGAAGGATTTTGTCTAAGTTGGATTAAATCACCTTCTTGCAAATTATTTAAATTTTCTATTTTTGCAAAAGGACCTATTGATTTATTGTTCAATAAAAATTTTTGCAGATAGGCTACCGAAGTCCAACTTGGCGATCGACTATTCACATCAACATAATACCAGCCATTTATTTTATCAAAGTTCATTTTCCCGCCGCCTGCAAGCAGACATTGAGAGATATAATTTGTACAATCTCCACCTATTCCGCCAAAATGATAATAATCTGGATTGGCTAACAAAGCCCACTTTCTCGCATACTCTATTGCTTTCTGACGATTATATTCTTTGACCATACTATCTTTTATGCCTTATAAAGGATTTTTGTTTATTATCGTATAATCGTATAAAATTATAAACAAAAGTTCAAACTTGGAATGGAGGTAGTTATGGCATTTAACCCATTTAAAGAAAAACCAAAGAAAATGGAAAGTATTATTATGAACTGGAAGGCATTAGCGCCTAAACCTTATAATAAAGAGGAAGTTGATCCTTACACTAGAGTGAGATGCATTTTGATGAATGGAACTGAATATGAAGCAGTTTGGAGTAAACATCATTTTAATCGTCATGCAGATAATAATGATGCAAGGCGTGAGATAGCCTTGATAAGACGAAGCGAACAACAACAGCAAAAACTAATAGCAGGACTAAAACCTATTGATGAAAATATACTTGAAACCACAATAGGCTACGAACAACTTGCTGTTGATTTGACTGCTATTTTGGCACAACGCTCAAAGGACAAGCATGTGAAGGAGGCTTTAAACTTTGCACTTCTTGAAGACTTTGACCATTTGTATCGTTATGCCAATCTGTTGGAAACAGACATGGGAGAGCATGCCGAAAAGTATGTTGGAGATTATACCGAAATTATGCCTGGCCGTCCTACAATTTCTCATCATAGGCATCCTTATGATAGCATCAAAAATCCTATTGACAATCACAAAGCCGACCCAATAACCAAATGCAATGTGATGATAATAACTGCTGCCGAACAACAAACCATGAACTACTATATGAATCTTGGGGCTTTTTATAAAAATGCTAAAGGCAGAGAACTTTACACCGAAATTGGCATGGTGGAAGAACAACATGTTTCGCAATACGGATCTTTAATCGATCCTAATGCATCAATGTGCGAAGACATGCTTATGCACGAATATGTAGAATGTTATTTGTATTATTCAATGTTAAATGATGAAAGCGATAAAAATATCAAACAAATATGGGAAATGCTTTTTGAACAAGAACTTGCACATCTTCATCAGGCTGTTAAAATGATAAGGACTTATGAGAAAAAAGATTGGAGTGATGTTATTCCTGGTGGAGATTTCCCAGAACTAATTTCTTTTCACAATAATAAAGATTATGTTCGTAGCGTATTGGGAAGAACTGTGACTTTGACTGCTGATCGCGAGGGATATATTGATATAGCCAAAGTACCTGATAACGCAAATTTCTATAAATATCAAAATAAAGTAAATGCAAAACCAGAAGAAGAGGCTGGACATAAAGTTATTGTAGACCACATTGCACGCTTCAAAGAAGACTATCGAGTTCAAGATAAAGATCATCCTGTAAAATCACTTCGTAGTAGAACTGAAGATAATATAACTTTGGGAAGAAAAATATAAAAACAGGCTTAAGCCTGTTTTTTCATTTTCTCTATAACTTGTGGAAGTGCATTATCAACTGCTTTGCGTAAATCTCTAAAATATTCTGGTCGATATGGATTATATCTATCTCTTTCTTCAAGCAGTTGCTGAGCAGTTATGCCAAGTTTTTCAACAAGTTCTTCACAAATTTTTTGTCCTATTACAAACAAATAGTTATACTCATCAATTTTGCATCTATATTTCATAAGACCAAAGTCTTCATGATTTACTATAGTATCATAAGCATATCCCATAAAAAATTGAAGTTTATCTATTGCAAACATATTTCCATTTGCACCAGCCAAAATTTCCCAGTGCATATATTTGACATAATCTTCTTGTAATGCTCTGCCTGCTCCATCACGATAAAAATATGCGAGTACATCTTGAGCAACAACATCCCCTTCTCTTGCCTCTTGCTTTATCTTGTTAAAAGCACTTGAAAAACTCTCGCCTCTTGGATTATCTATTGCGTCATTCAACTTATTGCGAAGAACTTTAAATTCTTGCATGGCTAAACTTCTTTCATAAAAATCTTTATATTCCATGATTATCTCCTAAGAATAGTATACATAAATCTACAAAATATTTCAAATAATCTTAAATCAAAAATTAAATTCTATCCAAAATGCACAAAACTTCTATGCTAGATGTTCGAGGAAACATATCATAAATTTTTACAGTTTTGATTTTATAATTATCTAATCGCAAAACATCTCGCACCAATGTAGAACTTTCGCATGATATATAAATTACCCTTTTCACCTTTGATTGATTTATTGCCTCACAAACATTTTTGTCTATTCCTATCCTTGGTGGATCAATAATTATAGTTTTGAGGTCATTTGAAATCAGTCCTGCTAACAATTTTGCACAATCGCCCTTAATGTTGTAAAGTTTGTTTAAATTGTTTTGCTCTTTCAATTTTTCTGCACTTATATGCTCGGCTTCGCCAAGTTCAATTCCATAAACAGTTTTGCCCCGACTTGCAATAGCCCCACTCAAAACACCTGCTCCTGAGTACGCATTAATTATTTTCTCTCCTAAAATATAAGAAATGGCATCTTTATATAATTGCTCACCAACATTATTATTGACCTGATGAAAAGCATCTACCTCAAACTCACAATCTAGTCCAAATTCATTTGCTTTTAAAATTTTTAACCCGCTTTCATGCTTTGGCTTTTCTTTTCCTACAGAAGAAAAAACTCCACAATTAGCACCAAGCATGATTTGCAATCCAGAAAAGTCGAGTTTAATTGGCTTATAAAATCTAAACCAAACAAGCAAACTGTTGCCTTGACTTCTTATATAAACATTTTCTATATTGTTGTCTATATTTTTTGCTGTGATAAATGTTTGAACTTTACTTATGACCTTGCTGATATTTTCTTCCACTAAAAGACAATCTTTTATAGCTATTAAATTTTTACTCCCCTCTTGAAAAAGAGATAAAATGCCATCTTTGCAAAACAATTTGATTTTATTTCTGTAACCATAAAAATTGGGAGATTTATAAACTTTCAATTCTCCCTTATATCCAGTTTTACTCAATTGCTTTTGGATTATCTGCTGCTTTATAGACAATTCTTCTTTATACTCTATATTTTGAAAAGCACAACCACCGCAATTTGCAAAATATGGACATGGAGGATCAATACGCTTTGAAGAAGGCGACAAAATTTTTAGCAACCTCAATTTACTAAACGCCGATGTTGTTTTGACAACCTCACCTTCTACAACTTCTCCCTTTAAAACATATGGAATAAAACAAACCTTGTTGTTAACTCTGCCTACTCCCTCTCCACTATAGCCATAGTCGACTATTTCTAATTTAACTTTATCTTTCATTGTTTATTAGCCTCAAGAACGCCATCCATATATTGCAAAAGATTTTCTATTCCCTGTCTATTGGAACTGCTTGTAGGAATAATTAATTCTTTTCTAACATTAAGTTCTTTTGTGATATCATTTATTGCTTTATTTAATGCATTTCTTGACAATTTATCGCACTTTGTTGCAACAAGTCTAAAAGGAATATTGTGATAAATCAAATAGGTTATCATATCCTTATCAAGATTTGTTGGAGTGATTCTGCAATCAAGCAAAACAAAAACTGTGAGCAAACTTTGAGATCCTTGTAAATATTCTGCCATCAAAGAAGCCCAAACATCTAAATGCCCCTTTCCAACTTTAGCAAAACCATAACCTGGCAGGTCAACAAATCTAAATGAGTCGTTTATTTCAAAATAATTTACCATTTTAGTCAACCCTGCAGTTGAAGATGTCTTTGCCAATCGCTTTATATTTGTCAATGAGTTTATCAAAGAAGATTTGCCTACATTGCTTCGACCAACAAAAGCAAACTCTGGCAAACCATCATTCAAAAGCCCTTTTTTATCTACAGCACTTGTTTTATATACTGCCTTTATTATTTTCATGATATTATGATAGCAAAGATTTATTGTTTTGTAAAGAAAAAAGGGGCTATCCCCTTTTTATTTTGACTAATTTTGCAATTAATAGTGTTATTCCAAAAATTAGTATGACGCTTAAAAGCAAACTCAAATACCACCAACCAGTGTATATAACTGTGCTTGTAAGTTTGATTGTTGCATCTTTAAAATTGTTGATATCTTTTATCCAAACATTATGATAAAGATGATTTGATTGTACTTTTAAATCTGCATTGCTATCTAAATTTGCAAATGGTGTGGCATAATCATAAACAAAACTTGGAATTTCTAGCGAAGACACAATTTGATTTGGCAATGTCAAATTATATGCATTTTTATATGCTTTTAGATATCTTTCGCCTATAGTTGTTTTACTTTCGTCTGCTTGAGTAAAATCTAAAGCAAATGGAAACTTTCCTTGCGAGGAGGTTTGAGTAAAAAATTTTATTTGTGGTTTTACAGACTCCTCTATATTGTTGTTTTCTTTTCCACCATTTTGATAAAACTGCCAAGTGTTATAGTCTTTATATTCAATAACAAAGCCAATACTATCGCTTTTCTCATAATAGCAAGTTTGTGAAACAATCACCGCCTCACTTATCTTATATAAAGGATTTGGATTTAGCGAATATGTGACAAGCAATGTTAGATAAAACTCATTACGAAAGATATTAACCGCTGATAAAAGGTTTCCTTTACATTCTTCTATCAAATTTGCTTTTACATTTAGTTGTTTTAATTTTTCTGTTTGAAAAGAAAAATCCAATTCTTGCGTGATACTTCCATCATTATCCATTCGCATTCCAAGAGTTATTGCCGAAGAAGGCAAAATAACCTCCTCGCGACATGCTGAGAAGGTTATTAAACTACAGATTGTCAAGACGAAAATCATTATTAAACCTGAAAATCTTTTCATGTTTTTATATATGATTTTATCTTAATAAAAATTACATATTTTGCATTTTAGGCTTGTACTATTGAGGCTTTATAACTTCCATTTTCTTCAACAACTTTTAAGACATAACCATTATACGCATTTATTTCTACCGCTATAAGTCTTATTGAAGTCAAGCCCTCAACAGCCTGATCTGCATAACAAGTGTCACCAGTCAATGCACTAACTCTCGACGCAATTGCAAGACCTGATGTTTCAACCAAGCCTTTAACAGTGCCACCTTCAATTATATATGCAATACCGCCATTATTTTGTTGATTTATAGAATTTAA
>CAMUNJ010000054.1 GCA_947090235.1 uncultured Bacillota bacterium | reverse complement strand
ATATACATTTTGGCAATCAATTCTTGAGTTTTTTCTGAATAGCCATTGAAGGCAGGGAATTGATTTTTAAGTTGAGATATTTGTTCATTTAAAAACTCTTTTGTAGGTTCTTCAAATATTTCACCGTTGTCTTTAGAATAATATAATTGTTCAGCCATGCCGCCAGTTATATTGTTTAAAGCTTCAATGCGAGAGTTATCTAAATTCAAAACAGTTTCTATATCTTTCTTGAGAGAACCATTGGTTTGATTGCTAATTTGTTGCAATATTGCGTTTATGCTACTTTGACCAGCTTGACCATAAGCAATATTGCTTAATATTGTTGCATTATCGTTGAATAAAACTATCTCTTCACCAAGTATTTTCTTAATTCTAGGATCGGCAATAATTTGTTGTTGTAATTTTATAAGATTTGTGAAATTTTCTGAATACTTTTCAACATCTTTATATAATGAGTCAACATTAACTCTTTCAGTAGTTCCTTCAGGTTTTGTTGTGCGTTTTACATCTTCTGCATAAATGGCCCATAAAAGTGCCTCAGTATCGTCTTCGATTTGTGATTTCTTTTTAAGCGCTGGAACAACAGATTCATTCATTAGAGTATATACATTGTTTATTGACTCAAGTGATTTTATAGCAGAAACAAATTTGTCGTCTTTACCTTTTGCAATTATTCCAGTTGTGCTTGTAAAAGCAATTGCTGATCTTACTTCTTCGCTAGCCTTTTTGAGCATGTCAATTTGTTCAGGTTTAAATTTAGAAATTAATTCTTCTTTTTGAGAAGCCGTGATATCATTTCTAAACATAAAGCGTCTTGCTATATCAAGTGCATGTTCTTCAATAAACCTATCAAAGTTAACGCCTTTTTGTGACATAATTTTTTGCAAAGTATTGCCACTGCAATTTTCAATGATGTCTCCAACTTTGTCGTGAGCCTTGAACATTTTATCTTCTTGACCATTAAATTCTTTTAAGTAAGCAATGCTTCCTTTAATAAGAGCATCAGCAGGAATTTCCATAGATTCGCCAGTTTCAGGATTTTGTGCTTGAAGAGGGGTGTTGAAAATTTTTAATACCTCCTCAATTTCTGTTGAGGTTGCATTGTCTTTTAAAATACCAAACTTTTTTAAAAATTCGGTTTGCTTTGTCGTTTTTGCATTAATTTCATCTTGAGTGTTTGCTTGCATCGCATAAAGGTTTTGTAAGTCTTCTAAGAAAACTTCACGCTTTTCGGTGCTGTCTTGACTCCAAAACTCTTTAAATTCTCTCTCAGTCCATAATCCACTTTCAATAAAACGATTGAATAAAGCACCTTGAAGGCTGTTTTTAAAATCTTCTCCTGAAATTTGAGCTAAAAATTCTTGATATCTATCATAAGCATTTCCGCGTTCTGTTTCTGCTTCCCAGAACTTGCCAGCTTCGCTTTCTGCTTCGCGTTCTGTTTTAGTTAATGTTTGAACATATTTGTTATAGGCTTGATTTACTGGGTTATCATTGATTGCTTTAGCATTATTTGCAAGTACAGTTGAACCTGCCAGTACTCCAACTGCTAAGAACCCAAATAAAGGAGCAACAGCAACTGGCATGATGAATGCTAAAACAATCATTAGTATGGTTAGTGCAAAACCACCATAACGAACAGCGTCCTCATTGATTTTGATAGGAGGCTTTTTAATTGTTTTTAAAGGTGTTTTTTGGAAAGGGTTAACTCTTGGCCCGCTATGAGTTGATGAGCGAGGTGGGTTTGCGTTAGGTGCTTGAGGTTGATTGATATTATTTGGAGTGGTTTCTTGTCCTGCGTCTGCAGAGATTGTAGAAATGCCAGTTTGTTTAACAATATGTTTTGCCGAGTCAATGTCTGCGTGTTGAAATGCTATTTGATTTTTGTCATCTTTTGAAACTGGCTTTCCATCTAGTCCTACAGTGTCGCCTTTTCCACGAGAAGGATTGTTTTCGACAAAGGCTTCTATCGCTTTTGCAAATTTAGGGTCTGGATTGCCGTCTGCATTAAGAGGAATTTGAACAAATCTATTTTGTTCATGTCCTTTATTTTTGTTAAATAACACGAAAGGCTTGTCCTTGCTTTCATTTGCAGTATGCCCAATAATAAAATTAAACTTTTCAAATGGAACAAAATTTTGTCCATCACGAATATATTTGTGACCATCTTTATCTTTCACGAGATAGTAAAATTCTGGACTTTTTTCACTTGACTTAGGAGTTGGGAGTGCCATAATTTGAAAACTATCTTCACTGCCTAAATATAATGCATTGTTTTCATCTTTCTTTAATCTTGGCTGGGTTGCTGGGGGAGTTGGAATAACTCCATTTTTGAAATAAAGGTCAAGTAGTTGTGGAGAAAGATCTTTTATATTTTTTGGAGATTTTAAAGGACCTTTTCCTGCCATAATCATTTCAACAAGTTCAGGTGAAAAATCTGCATCTAAAATTTGTTCTTGTGTGATATTTTCAAAACTAGCTCTTTTTTCTGCAACAACAATTCCATTCAAATCTTTAATTGTTACGCCAAGAGGGTCGATAAAACAAGTGTATTTTACACCTTGTTCATTTGTAATAGTCACTTCAAAAACGCCACCATCTGGTTCATCTTCACCGCTAGAGTCACGAGAGTAAACTTCCACATGACCTTCTTCAGGTGGTTGCATAGGAAGAGTGATTGTTTGTTCACTTTCATTATAGTTTAGGTTAGGGAATTTGGCTTTTAATGCGTCAAGATTATCTTTGCCTAAAAATTCCGCATTTAAAACAACACTATCTCTTTTTAAAGTTGCTACATTTGTATTAGAAGTTTTAAAAATAGCAAGTATATCTTCAGGAGAAGATACCATAGATAGTGTATGTTTAAAACTCTTAATAAAAGCTTCGGCATCAGCTTTGGAAAGAGTCCTTGTTTCTTTGTCTTTAAAAACTTTTAAATTATTGGTTATTTTTTTATCAGTCATTCCTTTCCCCTTAAACTTAGTTAATATATAAATATATAATAACACCAAAAGTAGCGAAAGTCAAGAATACATAAAACAAAATATGTCAAATATTTTAGATAAAACGAAATGAGGTTGATGTAATAATTGCCCGAAAATTAAAGAAATTTGTCGGTTAGAGATATTGTTTTGGGTTTTAATAATAAAAAACCTTTGCAATTTTATAATTTTGTGTTAAAATCTAATATAAAAATGGAGGACTTTTGAAATGGGGCTTTTTGTTAGCGAAAATAAAACTCAGGTTAAAAAACTTAAAAAAATTGCAGACAAGGTTATTGCTCTTGAGGATAAATATAAAGAATATACAAATGAACAACTAACTGCTTGCACACAGGAATTTAAAGATAGGCTAAAGGCTGGTGAAACTTTGAATGATATTTTGCCAGAGGCTTTTGCCGTTGCAAGAGAGGCATCTTGGAGAGTTTTGAATATGCGTCACTTTTATGTCCAAATTTTAGGTGGAATTGCTCTTCATCAAGGTCGTATTGCAGAAATGGCAACAGGTGAAGGTAAAACATTAGTTGCAACTCTTCCTGCATATTTAAACGCTCTTTCTGGGAAAGGTGTGCATGTTGTGACTGTCAACGAATATCTTGCAAAGCGTGATGCCGAATGGATGGGTAAGGTGTATAAATTTTTAGGGCTTACTGTTGGTGTCACTTTGAACAACATGAACGAACAACAAAAGAAGAAGGCGTATCAGGCAGATATAACCTATTGTACAAACAACGAACTTGGTTTTGATTATCTACGAGATAATATGGCTGTTAATAAAAATATGCGTGTACAACGCGGACTTAACTTTGCTATAGTGGATGAAGTGGACTCAATCTTGATTGATGAGGCAAGAACACCACTTATTATTTCTGGAAGAGGCAATAAATCAAGTGATGGTTATATTTCAGCACAAAAGTTTGCTAAAACACTTAAAAAAGACCAAGATATTGAGATTGACGAAAAAACAAAACAAATCAATTTGACAGAAAGCGGTGTTGAAAAGGCTGAAAGATTTTTCCATCTTAACAATCTTTCAGACATTGAAAATATAGAGTTGAATCACTATATCAATAACGCTTTAAGAGCGAATTTTACCTATCACATAAATGATAACTATATCGTGACAAAAGAAGGTGAGGTTGTTATTGTTGATGAGTTTACAGGTCGTATAATGCCAGGTAGACGATTTAGTGCAGGATTGCATCAAGCAATAGAAGCCAAAGAGGGGGTTCAAATCAAAGACGAAAATCAAACTTTGGCTACAATAACCTTTCAAAATTTCTTTAGAATTTACAAAAAGTTGTCTGGAATGACAGGTACAGCCAAGACAGAAGAGGGCGAGTTTAGATCTATTTATAATCTTGATGTTGTCACAATCCCATCTAATAGAGATAAAAAACGAATTGATGAAGCAGATATTGTTTATGTGACTGAACAGGGAAAACTTAATGCTATTATTGAAGAAATCAAGGAATGTAAAGAAAAAGGACAACCTGTTCTTGTAGGAACTACAACAATAGATAAGAGTGAGTTGGTTTCAAAAGCACTTAAAAATGCAGGAATAAAACATGTTGTTTTGAACGCTAAAAACCACGAAAAAGAAAGTGAAATAGTGGCTCAGGCTGGTAGAAAGAATGCAATAACAATTGCTACTAACATGGCAGGTCGTGGAACAGATATCTTGCTTGGTGGCAACCCTGAGTTTATGGCTAAAAAGAAGATGACAGATTTAGGTTATACAGAGGAAGAAATTTCCTATGCTACCGCTTATAACACTGTTGATGACAATAAACTTAATGAAGCAAGAGAAAAATATACATCTCTATATAATAAGTTTAAAGAAGAAACAGATAAAGAAAAGGAAGAGGTTAAAGCTCTTGGTGGACTTCATATCATTGGAACAGAGCGTCATGAAAGTCGTCGTATAGACAATCAATTGCGTGGTCGTGCAGGTCGTCAAGGTGACCCAGGCTCAAGTGTGTTTTTTCTCTCTTTTGAAGATGATTTGATTCGTAGGTTTGGCGGGGATTGGTTTAAAAGAATGGCAACTTTGTTGAGATTGGATGATACAACACCTATCCAACTTAAAGTTCTTTCAAGACGAATCGAAGGTGCTCAAAAGAAAATTGAACTTCAAAATTTTGGAATTAGAAAAACAGTTCTTCAGTATGATGATGTGTTAAACAAACAACGCGAAATTATATATGCAGAACGCAATAAAGTGCTTGATGGAGAGCCTGTTCATGAGCAAATTTTAAATATGTTTCCAGAGCAGGTTTCAAAGATTTGCTATAAATACTTGAATGACGATAAGCCTTATTTTGAATGGGATTTGAGTGAGATTAATCAAGATCTAGAAAAGGGATTTTTTGAAAAAGGTAGCAATGTTGTCACAGAGGAGTTTGTAGAAGATTGTGATGTTAATGATGTAGTTGAAAAGTTGACTAATTTGGTAGTAAAAAGATATGAAGATCGTGTGGCAGAAGCAACTGAATATGGTTACAATTTTGGCGATATAGAAAGATTTATATTGCTAAAAATGGTTGATGTCAATTGGATGAATCACATTGAAGATATGCAAACAATGAAAAATGAAATTTTTGCTCGTGGATTTGGTAATCAAGATCCTG
>CAMUNJ010000053.1 GCA_947090235.1 uncultured Bacillota bacterium | reverse complement strand
AATGATAAAAAAGAGTTAACGAAGGAAGAACTTATAAGGCAAAGTTATATATTTCTTGGGGAATCTATATTAGGGCGTGAGGTTCTTAGATATGGGGACGATTATGTTAAAGCTACGCAAGAAATACTTTCAAGATTAACACCGAAAGAGGAGGGAGTTATAAGACTTCATTATGGATTAGATGGGAAACCTCATACATTGCAAGATATTGCGAATATAAATGGAATTACAAGAGAGTGTGCTCGACAGATTGAAATGGAGGCTTTCAAGAAACTTAGAAAGAACGACAATCAAAGTGTTATAAAAGATTATGCTTTACCGGAAGAAGAATTGAAAGAAAAACAAGAGAGGCTTGAATTAGAAAAACAAGAACGTATCAGAATGGCAAAAGAAGGAGATATTCGTTTGGAGGACATGAATTTAAGTGTTATAGCATATCGTTGCTTAAAAAGGGCAAATATAAATTCTTTTAAGGAGTTAGCGGGAAAGACGGATGAAGAACTTCTTCAAATAAAAAGTTTAGGAAAAAGTTCCTTTAAAGAAATTCACGATTTAATTGAGCAGTATACTCACCACGTTGATAAAAATATTGAGAATGAAAATGTTCAAACAAATCAAAAAAAATCTTCTGGCAACACGGAGCAAGACGGACAATAAAAAGATGGCAAAAACCATCTTTTTTTGTGATATCAAATTTTTTTAACATTTCTCTTTACAATGTCCTATCATATAGCCTGCGTACATGTAGAGTAGTGAGCAAGGTATTTGAAAATTTATACAACCGCAACTTGGAGTACAACATTGTGGTTGACATGGAAAGTTTGGAAAAGGCTGTTGAAAGCATGGTTGTTGAAATTGTGGGTAAAACCAAGGGTTATTCCATACAGGATTTTCACAACCACAATTTCCATGTGGTGGGCGAGGGCGGTCACAGCCACAAGGTGGACGATGAAAATCAAAGCATTGGCCTTCAACATAATTTGTATTATATTTCATATTAAAGCCTCCTTTTTAATAAATTGTATTGATGGGTAATTTTTTTAGGTCATGTATAACTAGAGCGACATCAAACAAGTGTTTGATGACCTTTATGGTTATTGTGGGAACTGTGATTGGCTCTGGGTTTTTGAGTGGAAAGGAAATAGTTGTCTTTTTTTCTCGATTTGGAAAGATGAGTTATTTTTGTATTTTTCTTGCCTTTTTACTTTTTTGGGGATTATTTTATTTTTTTCTCAAATATGCAGGCGGGACATTAAATAGGCTTGCAAGTTCTAAATTTGCAAAGGTATTAAATTTTCTAATTTGTTTAATTTTATCGGCGGCAATGTTTGCAGGGATTATTGATTTATTATCTTCGTTTTGGTTGCCGCTTCAAATAAGCATAATTTTGATTATGCTTATAGTTTGTTCTAGAATTGCCTTGAGAGGGGCAAGTGTTTTAGAAAGACTAAATTTATTTTTAGTCCCTATTATGATAATCTTTTTAATCATTAATCTTATATGTCTATTTTCACTAAAAACTTCCTCTCTTTTTGTTGGAGGTTATTATCCTTACAGCATTTTCTTTTGTTTTTTATATGTGATTTTAAACACATCAAATTCTGCTATAGTAATTTCTAATTTTTCTAAAGAGTTATCTCGAAAGCAAAAAGTGCAAGTCAGTTTTTCTTCCGCACTTGCACTTTATATTATTCTTTTATTTGCAAATATTGTATTACTACAAAATTCTTTTGCCTTTGGGCAGGAAATGCCTTTACTTTATTTAGTTAAAGGTGTCCAAAAATTTTTAATGAGTATAATCATGTTAATTGGATGTTCAACAACGCTTTTTTCTTTAGTATATACTATTTCTAGTAGTTTGAGAGGGGTGCATAATAAATTTTTTCTTTTGTTTTTTAGCGTTGGGCTTCCTTTCGCATTATCTTTTCTCGGTTTTGGACTTATTGTCTCTTATTGTTATCCACTAACTAGTGTACTGGGTATTTTTCTTTTATGCGATCTATTTTGTATACCTTTTTTCAAAAAGGTTTACAAGGGCATACATTCCGCCAGCAAGAATACAAAGCAGGAAGATGCTGGTCATGACAAGGTCTAGGTTTAGCATACTTTTTCCAAGATTGATAAGGTAGCCAAGGCCAGCCGTACTTGAAAGATATTCGCCCATGACTGTGCCAACCCAACTCATGCCTACATTGATTTTAAGTACCGATATAAAATCGGGAATTGCAGATGGAAGAATTAGTTTGCGTAATATTTGAAATTTGCTTGCATGCATAGACTGCATAAGCAAGATTTTATCTTGATCACAACTTATGAAGGCATTTAGAAGTGAAATGGTTGTTATAACTATACAAATTAGCACGCACATCACTATTGTTGCACTAAAGCCTGAGCCTACCCAGAAGATTATTATCGGTCCAAGGGCAATTTTTGGAAGGCTATTTAAAACTATAAGATAGGGCTGAGCAACTTTTCTTGCTCGTTCGCTCCACCAAAGAAGCACTGCAATTAAGCCGCCAAGCAAGGTGGCAATCAAGAAACCTAAAATAGTTTCTAGTAGGCTTATTCCCATATGTGTCCAAATCTCACTGCCTTGAAATAGGTCAACTAATGTGACGGCTATTTTACTTGGGCTTGAAAAGAAAAATGGGTCAATAACGCCTGTATACGCAAATAATTCCCAAAGACCTAAGAAGAGAAATAGGAGTAGTATCTGCAAAAAGATTACTATTGTTTTCTCTTTTTTTAAAGATTTTACATATTTTTTATGTGCCTGAGAAAATTTTACTTGTTGTTTGGTTTTCATTGGTAAGACTTCTCCAAATGGTTTCAAAATGCCTGCCAAATTCACTGTCCTCGCGTTTTGCTAGTGGCGTCTTACCTGCAAAATCCAAGTCTAGCACCTGTTTTACATGGGCGGGACGAGATGACAACACTATTATTCTATCCGACATGGAGAGGGCTTCTGAAATGTCATGACTGACTAGAAGAGCCGTCTTTTTTTCGCGTTTAATAATATCATAAACATCATCACAAACGAGAAGTCGAGTTTGAAAATCTAGTGCCGAAAAAGGCTCGTCAAGAAGTAGAAGGGCAGGTTCTAACATTAAAGTTCGAATAAGAGCCACACGCTGTCGCATTCCGCCAGAAAGTTCGCGAGGCTTTTTGTTTTTAAAGTTGTAGAGGTCATATTTTTTGAGAAGTTCGTTTGCTCGTTCAAGTTTTTCATGGTCTTTATTCTTCTTTTGTATCTCAAGTCCAAGCGTAATATTTTGCCATATCGAACGCCATTCAAATAATTGGTCGCGTTGAAACATATAGCCAACCTTGCCGTCATGTTTATTAACAATTTCACCATTAATTGTAATTTCTCCGCTTGAAGGCTTTAAAAGCCCAGCAGTTAGAGATAAGATTGTGGTTTTCCCACAGCCACTTGGGCCAACGAGAGAGGCGAAAGAGTCTTGTTTGACAGAAAAGTCAAGATTTTTTAAGGCTTGAATTTCGTTATCTTTAGTTTGATAAAAGAAAGAAACATCTTTATATTGTAAAAAGTTTTCCATGATTTTTTTAACCTCTACAATATCATTTTATAAAATCCACTAACTTTTGTGACAAATTTTTAAAAAAAATACAAATAGTTGGCAGTAAATATTGAAAACCCACTTTTTTATACTTTATACTCATGCCAAAGTTGCTTAAAGGAGGAAAGGGTGGATGAAGAAGGAAAACTTAAAAAAGCCTTATTAAAAAAAGCTTTGGGTTATGATGCTAATGAAATTGTTTGCGAGTATATTTTAGATGATGAAGGTCAGCCAAAACTTAGCAAGAAAAAAGTGACAAAAAAGCATTATAGTCCCGACATTTCTGCTGTTAAGATGTTGTTTGAAAGATATTATGGAGATGAATATGAGGATATCTACAACATGAGCGACGAAGAACTTGAAAACGAAAAAAAGCGACTTTTGAAAATTTTAAAGGAGGAAGATGATGGAGATCACTAAGTGCAGACATAGAGTTAAATGCGACTTTTATGGTTGCAGCAATTTGGCAGAGTACTCTTTTTCTACTAAAGGGCTTATCAAAAGAGATTTATGTTTTTGCCAAGATTGTTTGAAAGGAATGTACGAATGTATTTCTAAAATGCAGGTACCCAAGGGAATTGAAAGCCCATTTAAATTAAATAAGAGGTTAAAGAAAGATGAAAAATAATAAAGTTAAACTAGAAGAACAAAGAGTTCAAGATTTAGTTAAGGAAGTTATTGATGACTTCCACAAGCGTCAATACGAACGCAAAAGTTTTGACACAACTTGGCAAATTAATATGAACTTTTTGCTTGGCAATCAATATTGCAATGTTGGTTATGGCGGAAGTGTTGAAGAAATGGACAAGCAATATTTTTGGCAGGAGCGAGAAGTTTTTAATCATATAGCACCTATATATGACATCCGCTACGCAAAGTTATCAAAGATAAAACCTAAGATGAGTGTTATTCCATCAACAACTGACGAGAGAGATATCAAAACTGCAAAGGTTTCAAAAAAGATTTTATCTGCGATTTACAACAAAATGGGTATTGGTGAAAAAATCAACGAAGCTTTAAAGTGGAGTGAGGTTTGTGGAACTAGTTTTTACAAAGTTGTTTGGAGTAAAGATTGTGGCCAAGTAGTTGGAATTGATGAAGATAATAATCAAATTAAAAGCGGAGAGGTTGAAGTATCTGTTTGTTCTCCTTTCGAAATTTATCCAGACAATATGTCGGCAGGCAATTTAGATGAATGTCAATCAATTATTCATGCAAAAGCATATTCGGTTTTTGACATTAAAGATTTATTTGGTGTTGATGTTGAAGGGCAAGATATTAAAACTTTTACATTAAATAATGTTTATTCTGGATTAGGTGGTCTTGGTTATAATGCAACTGCAACTAAGATTACACAAAACGTTAAGTCAAATTCAGCAATTGTAATTGAGCGTTATGAAAAGCCAAGCAAGGATTTTCCTAACGGAAGATTGATTATAGTTGCTGGAGACAAACTTGTTTTTGAGGGAGAACTTCCTTTTGCAAACGGAATTGATGGCAAACGAGATTTTCCTTTTATAAGACAGATTTCTTTTGAAAATCCTGGGTGTTTTTGGGGAAGCAGTGTTATAGAAAGACTTATACCTGTTCAAAGGGCTTATAATGCAGTAAAAAATCGCAAGCATGAATTTATCAACAGGCTTTCTCTTGGAATATTGAGTGTTGAAGATGGCTCTGTTGATATTGACAATCTTGAAGACGAAGGCTTATGTCCTGGAAAGGTTTTGGTTTATAGACAGGGTGCTGACAAGCCAGAGTATCTTTCTGCAGAATCAATTCCTAGCGGTTTAAGTGATGAAGAAGATAAGTTATTAACAGAATTTTCTAAAATAAGTGGAGTTACAGAGATTTTGGATAAGAGTTATGTTTCTTCTAATCTAAGTGGTGTTGCACTTGAACTTTTGATTGGTCAAGATGAAACAAGATTAAATATGTCTAGCGAGAGTTTAAAAAATGCTGTTAAACTTATTGCTCAAAAAATCTTGAGGCTTTACAAACAATTTGCAATCTTCCCAAGACTTGCAAAACTTGTTGGTGACAATCAAAAAATTGAAATGTTTTAC
>CAMUNJ010000052.1 GCA_947090235.1 uncultured Bacillota bacterium | reverse complement strand
TACTATTTTGTGTGGTAATCAGTTGTTTAAGTCATTAAGTTTTGTTATACTAACAAAGTAGAGGAATTTATATTATGAATACTTTATTAGCAAAATTTTTTGAATATCAACCACAAGGTGAATTTAGTATGTTAAATTTGGCTCATATTTTAATTATTGTTTTTGGTATTCTTGCAATATTGATATCATGTTTCTTTTTAAGAAAATTAAATAAACAAAAAGTAAAAATTATTTTGATTGTTTGTGCTGTATTGGGACTACTTATAGACCCAATTTATTGGATTTGGGAACTTTGTACTACTGGCACTTTACATTTTGAGCAGACTTTGCCACTTTATTTTTGTTCACTTTTCTATATGACTCTCACTATTGGAGTATTTTGTAAGAAAGAAAAAGTTCAACAAACTTGTTTTGCATATCTTGCAACTTTTAACATTTTTGCAGGACTGATGGGTTTAATTTTAAATAACAATTTGAATAGTTATCCTGTTTGGAGTTTTGTTGGTGTTAGAACATTATTTTTTCATCTTTTAATGCTATTTGTTTCGGCATTAATATGGTTTACTAAATATTATAAGCCAAAAATTTCAGATGTTTTTACATTTATGATTCCGCTTGCAATAATGTTTATTCCTGCTTTGATAGTTGATAAAGTTTGGAATTTTGATTATTGTTATCTCAATGGCGGAAGAGGTACGCCTATCGAAAGTGTTAGTTCAGCAATGCCGAATGTGATATATATAATCTTGTTGTATTTACTAATATTTATTGCAACCAATGTTATTTTCTATATCCCAACTATAGTAAAATACTTTAAACAAAAGCGGGAGGGAAAACTTGGAAAATAAAAATTCTATTAAAGAAAATTTCAAGTCATGGCTTGCTCGTTATGGATATGCAGTTATTTTGACAATTATTATTTTTCTAGTTGATTGCATTGTTTATTGGCTAACAAGATATGTGGCCGTCAACTTTAAAGTTTTTGATTTTACTATTCATGGTTTTGATGATAAAGTGCCACTACTCAAAATATTTTTTATTCCATATCTTCTTGCTTATCCTTATTGGTTTATTGCTCCAATTATTGCTGCTAAAAACAAAAAGAGATTTTGCAATTGGTTTATTGCGGTTATGATAAGTTTTTTTATAACTGGCATAATTTATTGTTTTATGCCAACAACAATTTCTAGACCTATTGATGAAATGCTTGCAAGCGATAATCTAATAGATAATTGGATTGGAAACTTTTATATGTTTGATGGTGGATATGTGCCATTTGGATGCTTTCCAAGCATACATTGTCTTTTGAGTGCTTTTTGTTATATTGGCGTTAGAAATCAAAAAAATATACATTTTGTAAATCGTGTTTGGATACTTATAATGGATATACTAATATTGCTTGCAACTCAATTTACAAAACAACATTATATTGTAGATTTAATTTCGGCAGTCTTTTTAGCGGAATTTACATTCTTTATCTGTAATAAGTTTAATTTAGGTGCTAAATTAGAAAGATTTGTGAATAAAGTTGAAAACAAAATATTTCACAAAGAAATAGAAAAACAAAAGGAATAATTATTTTTTAAATTAAGATTTAAACAATATGTTTTTTAGTTTTTATATAGAAAACTAAATATAAACATATTGTTTTTTTATCAAACTTATTTTTAGTTTTTAGTCATAAATTTTACGATCATGAGTATTTATATTTTAGGCGTAAGTTATTCGACAAATACTGGCAAATTATGAGTTTTTTCATGATTTTCCTACTTGCTATTTAACTTCGTTTTAATTTATATTTAAAAGTGAGGTTTGTATGCATTTTTGCGTTATCAAATCAAGGACTATTAAAATCCTTATTGCTATGGCTGTTGTTATAACTCTATTAACTGTTTCTTTTTATGGAGGCACTTGTGCTGAGGTCTTTTTTGGGCATGCTTCTAGGTTAGTTCCTATTTATAATGTTGAGACGGAGGAAAAAGTTGTTGCTCTCTCTTACGATGCTGCTTGGGGAGCAGACAAGACTGAGGATATTTTAGCAGTACTCAAAGAGTATGATGTTGAGGCAACTTTCTTTCTTGTTGGATTTTGGGTAGACAAATTTCCTGACAAAGTTAAGGCGATTAAAGAGGCTGGAATGGAAATAGGAACTCACACAGATAGTCACCCAGATCTTGCAAAGAAAAATGCAGATACAATCAAGCAAGAATTAGAAGATTCTATCAACAAAATTACTACAATAACTGGCGACAATGTGGAATTGTTTAGGGCTCCATTTGGATCATATAACAACACAGTTATATCTGTTGCTAGTGGGCTTGGACTCAAAACTATTCAATGGAATATTGATTCACTTGATTGGAAGGGATTATCTGCTCCTGATGTTAATTCTAGAGTTATGAATAACCTAAGCGAAGGCTCAATTATTCTTATGCATAATAATGCCGACAATGTTGTTCAATCAACCCGTCTTGTGCTTGAAAGTTTGAAGGGAAGAGGGTATAAAGTAGTGCCTATTGGGGAATTAATTTATAAAGATAATTATGTTATCGACAACGCAGGAAAACAAATCAAAAAATAAAAAGGAGAAAGATTTTTAAATGAACATTAATGAACAAAGTATAAATTCAAATTTGGGGCAACTATTTGGCAAAATTGTAAGTCAACCTATAAAGACACATGAGGCATACAATGAAAACTTTTATGAGGTTATGTTGGAGGTAAAAAGACTTTCTAATAATAGCGACATAATTCCAGTATCTTTTGGTGAAAGAATGCTAAATAGTTTAGACGATATTGCTGAGGGAAAAGAGATTGCCGTTAATGGTGAATTTAGAAGTTTTAATAAACTTGTAGAAAACAAAAGTAGGCTTATTTTATATTTCTTTGCTAAAAATTTTATTGATGAAAACGAAAAGGCTACTCTTGGAATAGAAGAATCAAATAAACTTATACTCAAAGGTTTTATTTGTAAACCTCCAGTTTTTAGAGAAACTCCATTTGGTCGTCAAATTTGTGATATTTTACTTGCTGTAAACAGACCTGTTTATAATCGTTCTGATTATATCCCTTGTCTTGCTTGGGGGCGTAATGCCTTCTTTGCTAAGCAATGGAATGTTGGCACTAGCGTTGAAATTGAAGGCAGAATTCAATCAAGACCATATAAAAAGGCAACAGAAAATGGAGAGGAAGAACATGTTGCATATGAAGTTTCTTGTAAATCTATTGCTGTTATTGAAAATTCAAATCAAACATCTTCTTATAATCAAGAAGAAGCACAAGTTGGATGTTAATAAAACATGCTTTAAGCATGTTTTTTTGTTATGAGTATTGACAAATGGATTATTATGGAATATAATAAATCTATATTTGGAGGAAGTAATGAAAATTTGTTTTACAGATGGAAAAATGCCAAAAGTAAATTTTAAGCCTTATGAACAAGTACAAATTAAAAATTCAAAGAAAATAAATTTTCAAACAGGCAAAGATAGTTATAATAAGCCAAAATTTCTTTTAGAAAACGGAGTTGAAGAAGTTGTTGGTTTTGCTGGTGATGATTCTAGATTGATTTTTTCTGAATGCGACACAATAAATGTTTATGGCTTTTTAAAAACAGATAAAAATAATATACCAGTAATAGATAGTTATTGTCCTTTTGCAGTTGTTAGAATATTTAATGACAGCCCAGAACTTTATTATTTGAGTATGTTTGGAGAATTTACTTCAACTCCATCTAAGGCAGGAGTTTTATTTTATCAATATATGAATAGACAAATAACTCTTGACGATATTCCTTTTGAATTTATTAGAGGAAATGCATTATTTCGCAAAGCATTAACAGAAGAAGAAATTTCTCGCAGAATAGGTAATTATTTGGATGAAGCAAAAAGGCTTGAACAACCATTTGACGAAAAGAATCTTTGTTTTGAAATGGATGCTGTTAAAAAAATATTTAGATCACAAGACCCTGTGGAGTTTTTTGAAAACAGATTGGTTTCCTATGCAAATTCTAATTATACTTTAGAGGAATATGAGCAATTGAAGCAAGAATATTTATGCAAGCAAGAGCAATTAAAAATAAATTGTTTTGGAAAGCAAGAATTGCCAATAAATTATATAGGTGAACAAGAATAAGTGCTTATGCACTTATTTTTATTAAAAAAACAGACTTAAAGTCTGTTTAGAAACTATTGAGAAAATCGTAATAGGTTGATAGAAGTTGTGTATATCTATATTTTATAATAGACGAATATGTTTGATTTGGATTTTCGAGTTTAACTGCACACAAATTTTCTAAAATATTTACAGCCTTATCAAGATGTCTACCTAAAAGTGAAAGTGTCTGTATTTGGCTATCTTTATATAAGGTGTTAAAATCTGTTAAAGTGGAATTGACTGAAGAATAAACATTATTTATTGCGAGTCTTGCAGAAATTTCGTTATATACGCTTGTATCTAGGCTGATGGCGATATCAAATAGTTCTTGATATGCAGAATAAAAACTTTTCAAGGCTTTTATTAAAACTTTCTTGCCATCACTATCATAGTCGCCAGATAGCGAAAGGGTATTAAAATCAACTGTAAATATTTCGCTTTCTAGATTATGATTTATTTTAATATTATTTTGTACAAGTGTGGCATCATTTTCTTTTTCATAACAAGAGGCTATCACATGATAATAGCCATTATATTTCCATACATAGCCTCCCGCTCCTAGTTTTTGATAATCACCAGCAAGCGAAGCAGCAGAGTTTTCGAGTTGGCTTTTTGCAAGAGAAATCATATATAGTTTGAATGAAGGTGTTGCAAGACCTTGAGAAACTTGTGTACTTGTTGGAATAATTAAATAAGAAATAACCTGTGCAAAACCCAAACAAATTGCAAACACAAAGGTAAAAGTGAAGATAATAAGCACTTTTTTTAGTTTTTGTTTGTTTTTTGGCAGTAACTCTTGATTTTTCATATATTGTTTGTTTACATTATTGTATGACAAAAACTGGCAATGTATGAGTAAAATCTTACTCAACTTGCTTTACATTTTTGTTTCAAAAGAATATACTTATAATTGAAATTAAGGAGGAATTTATGAAGATTAGACCTATTTTTGACCGTGTTGTATTATTACCTAAGGAAGCGGAGAGCGAAACTAAATCTGGCATTATTTTGCCAACAGTTGCTCAAAATCAATCTCAAGAAGCAGAAGTTGTTGCTATTGGCGATGGCTCTACTTTTGAAGGTAAAGATGTTGGGATGAGGATTAAAGTTGGAGACAAAGTTATTTTCTCTAAATACTCAGGAAGCGAAGTTGTTATTGATGAAAAAAAATATATTATTGTTAGACAAGCCGATATCTTGGCTGTACTTAACTAGGAGGTTTTATGTCAAAGAAAATTTTGGAAGGCATTGAAGCAAGAAAGGCTTTAGAAAAGGGTGTGAATACTCTTGCTGATACTGTTAAGATAACTCTTGGCCCAAAAGGAAGAAATGTTATTTTAGGTCGTAAATTTGCAAGCCCACTAATCACAAACGACGGAGTGACCATTGCTAAAGAAATTCAACTTAACGATCCATGCGAAAATATGGGTGCAGAACTAATCAAAGAAGTTAGCGTAAAGACCAACGATGTGGCAGGAGACGGAACTACAACTGCTTGTGTACTTGCTCAGGCTATTGTAAGAGAAGGCATGAAGAACTTT
>CAMUNJ010000051.1 GCA_947090235.1 uncultured Bacillota bacterium | reverse complement strand
TATTTGGAGTAAAATTTCCTGTACAATTTTCAAACCCTGTATAAAAATTTCCACCACCTGTCAGTGTCCAGCCAACAAAATCATATCCTTCGCGAGTTGGGTTTAAAAAATTAGTTTTACTATTTTCGTTTGCTAAATAAGCCAAATTATTATTTACCGTATTTGTAATTTCAACAAGAGTTAAATCAAATATTCTGTATTTTGCATTGTTTAATGAAGGATCAATTCTAAGAGTATATTTACCGGAAGCCTTAGGAGTAAAAATATTTACCATCGTAACTGGTGTTGTTGTAGAATTTACAATAGGGCCTTCATCATTATGATAAAAATATACATATTCTGCATCTAAAAACATTCCACCATCAATATGGCTATTTAAAACATTAGAATTTCTACTAACTGCTTTAAAACTCAACTCATATGTTTTATTAGCACTTAAATATGCATTTAATGAATGCATAAAACAAGTATTGTTATTTGAAGTATTTACAGAATTTATATAAATATTTTGATTTGAAATGTAATAACTTGCATCATCATTATAAATAAGTGAACTTGCACTTCCCTGATCTAATATAGAACCAAATAAATTCCCATCAGTTTTCAAACTCCCGCCATTTAAGTTAACTTCTAACAATCTGCTAGCAGTTCCTTGTCTTAGACTCGGGAAGCCATCATTTCTATTTGTTATTTCCCAGATATTATCAAAATCCCATGAATATGATGTATTCCATGAAATTCCATAACTATTATTTTCAGACCTAAACCAAACAACAGATTTAAGATTATTCGCATTTGAAAATGAAATCGCTCCACTTTGACCTGAACCAATGCCTGAATTAATATATTGAGAAAAATAATATGAATTAGAAACACTTGCAGAAGAACGAACATTACCAGCAATTCCACCAATATTTGCATTCGTCATATAAGAAAACATCCCTAAACTTACACAATTTATTACTTTTGAATTACCAGTCATTTCCCCAACAATTCCGCCAGCATTTTCATTTTCTGGATTAATTAATCCACGATTTATACAATTAACAATATTTCCTGTTGAAAGATATCCAACAATTCCACCAATATTACTATTACCTTTTATAGTAGAAATATTATAGCAATTTCTGATTTCTACATTGCTTGCCCAACCAACAATTCCGCCTACAGACGCACCTGCTGATACAAGCGAATCTATTACTGATACACTTTTTATTACTGAATAATTATTGATTAAACCTGCAACTACACCAAAAACTCCCGCCCCTGCACTAATGTCAGACTTTGTAAACAGACCCGATATATAAAATCCATTTCCATCATAATTACCGCTAAAATATCTTAAAGTTTGAGTTGATTCACCCCTCAAATTCATTATACCAATTGGGTGCCAATAATATGCAGATAGGTCAATATCTCCATCTTGTTTAAAATATGTATTTTGGTAATAATAATTTCCAGAATGTTCTCCCTGCCCATAATAAATCATATAAGAAAGCCTTGCCAAATCTTTTGCATTTCTAATCAAGTATGGATCGTTTTCAGTTCCAGAACCAAACCAATTATCTGCACTATAACAACCACTATCTGTCCAAAATTTGTTTGTATTATCTGGAGCCGTTGCACTTTCAACATTTTGATCTTCAAAATTATTATCCATCAAATTGACACAACTAAAAGTTATGCCAAAAATTAAACAAACCACTGATAATAATATAGAAACATACCACTTATTTTTTTTGTTACAAGGCTTCATTTTTTCTCCTTTGTTAAGATGTTTTAGCAAACCATTTTTACTAAATAATCATACTTTTTTTATGACAAACCGAAAATATTTACAAAATTTTTAAATAATGTTATTAATATCATTCAGTTTTCAAAACCAGTATAGCAAATCCCCCCCCCGCGTCAACTAAATCTTAAACAAAACTCAAATTTTATTTAGTTTCCGCTAAGAGGCATCCTTACAATAAAAAAAAGAATTCTATTTAAAGAATTCCTTTTTCTTTTCTATAATTTCTTCAACTCGGTCTATATAATCTTCTATAAATTTGGGATTTGGCAGGCGTTCTATTCGATGTTGTACATTAAACACTCGTTTAGTCATTGCCCCTGCACCTACCGCTATAACAGTATTAGTTTCTTCCATACTATCAATATTAAAAACACAAACATTTTCATCTCTATAAAAGCCAACATTTTCCAAGCCCTTTAATTGATGTTTTTGACGATACATATAGTATGGTTTGTATCCCTTTTCCATCAATGTTTTTTCTGCAAAGTCTATCATTTTGACAACCTCATCGTCATATATACCTGAAGTATCAAATTTTAGTAGACCTCCATTTTTGATAGACAATGTATGAACTGTTATATTTTCTGGGCACAAGTCTAAAACTGTTTTTATAGTCTTTTTGAAAGTTGAAAATCTCTCGCCAGGTAAACCTGCAATCAAATCCATATTTACAACAAAACCTTTTTCAAGAGCAAGTGAATAAGCAGATAAAACATCTTTGGTTGAATGTTTTCTTCCAATACGCTTTAAAGTTGCATCACAAAATGTTTGAGGATTTATTGATATTCTAGTCACGCCATGAGTTTTCATAACCTGCAATTTATCCTCATCTATTGTATCAGGCCTACCACACTCACAAGTAAATTCGCTGCAAGAAAAACTTATCTCGCTCAATAATCTATCTAGTTGCTCTGCAGTTAAAACAGAAGGAGTTCCGCCACCTATATAGATATTTCTAACAATATATGCATTTTGAGCAATTATCTTTTTGACAGCATTAAGTTCTTGAATAAGGCAATCTATATATCTTTCAACCTTATCCCTAACTCTACCTATCTCATTGGATATAAAAGAGCAATATAAGCATCTAGATGGACATATAGGAATGTTTATATAAAGGTCTATTAAATTGTCATTTTTTATTATACATTTTTGGTTCTTTAATATATTAGCCACAAGTTTTGCTTTATTACGGGTTACATAATAATCTCTTTCTAAAACCTCAGCAACTAAACTTTCCTTCAATTCCCCACTTTCTATCATATCTCGTGCAAACTTGGTTGGACGAATACCAGTCAAACTCCCCCAAGGAAGAGTTTTGTTTAAAACTTCGCTTAATATTTTATAAAGATTATTTTTAACAATTCGTTTTCTAACACTTTTACTTTTAAGTTCACTAAAGTTATTGTCAAAATCACTCTCAAACTCAAACATTTTCTCTAAATTCAGGCTAGGACATTTGATGTCAAACTTATTTATAATTTTACCTTGTCCAATTTCCTCTTTATGAATTAAACTAAAATCCTCATTAGGTGCAAAAAGATTAGTAAGGTCAATTAAATCAAGTTGGAGTTCTTCTTTTTCGCTTATTACTTCCACCCTTCACTCCTTTTAACATCCCTTACTCCTTTTATGCCTGAGATAAGATTGATAACTTTGTTGAGTTCGTCTCTATTTTTGACTTTAACAGCAATAACAGCATGAAAAGTATCTCCTATTTCTCTAGCCTCAAATCCAGTAATAGTCACCTTAACATTAGTTATAACTGTAGTAAACTTGGCAAGATTGCCATCTTTTTTATCAGCTACAATTCTTATAGAAGCAACAAAAGAAGAGTCGTCTTTTGCAGACCATTGAGCACGAATTATTCTCTCCTCTTCTAAATTAGCAACATTAGGACAATTGCATCTATGAATTGTTACGCCTTTCCCACGAGAAATATATCCTAATATGTCATCACCATCAATAGGATTGCAACATCCAGCAAACCTTATAAGCATTCCACTATCGCCATCAATCAAAACACCATCTTTGCTTGTCTTTATATTAACTATTTGCTGTGGCTTAGGTGTTGGTGAATTATCTTTGTTATATAGTGTTGTAAACTTACCTAAAACTTGAGAAGTTGTTAAACTTCCACTACCCAAAGAAGCATAAAGTTCGGTGATGTCCTTCATTTTGTATCTTTCGAGTACAACTGATATATATTCTTCTGTGAATAGTTTACTAGTATCAAGATCTCTTGCTTTAGCAAGTTCATCAAGCATAACTTTACCATGCTTTATGTTTTCTTCTTTTAGTTCTGTTTTAAAGAATGCCCTAATCTTGTTTCTAGCACCATTTGTCTTTGCAAAAGAAAGCCAATCTCGTGAAGGTCCTTTACTATGAGAAGAAGTTATAACCTCAACAATATCACCATTTTTTAATTGAGTTGTAATTGGCTTCATAGCCCCATTAACTTTTATACCAATACATGAATTACCTATATCTGAATGTATTGCATAAGCAAAATCAATGGCAGTTGCACCATCAGGAAACTCAATAACTCTTCCTTTAGGAGTTTGCACAAAAATTACTCCTCCATAAAGGTCAGACTTTAATGTTTCAACAAAATCTTCTGAAGATAAATCTTTGGATTCATCTATCATTTCTCTAAACCAAGTAATTCGCTTATCAAACTCGGTTTTTTTGTCTTTCTTTTCTTTATAAAGCCAATGAGCAGTTGCACCAAATTCGTTTTCTTTATGCATGGCCTCGGTACGAATTTGAATTTCCATTGGATGTTGATTTTCCACAATTACAGTTGTATGCAAAGACTTATATCCATTTGGCTTTGGATATGCAATATAATCTTTAAATCTTCCTGGCATTGGCCTATACATTGAATGTATTTTTCCAAGAACAGAATAACATTCTTCAACAGTTTCAACGATAACACGCATTGCAACAAGGTCATAAATCTGATCAAAACTCAAATTTTTATTGTGAAGTTTTTTAAAGATACTTGAAATATGTTTTTGTCTAGTATAAATTTCACCTTTTATGTTCAATTCTTGTAAAGCCTCAAAAATTTTAGATTTAGTCAATTCTAACTGAGCATCATTTTCACTCTTTTTTAAATCCAAAGTTTGTTTTAAAGCATTATATTCTTCAGTATGTTCAAGTCTAATAACATTGTCATCCATTCCAAGTTTTAAGTAATCAAGCCCCAAACGCTCGCTTAAAGGCACATGAATCTCTCGCACTTGACTGACAAAGCGTTTATCGTCATTATCTAATGGAGGATTTAATTTTGATATATCATATAAAATACCTGCAAGTTTGATTAAAACTACTCTAACATCCTTGCTGATTGCAAGAAACATATTGCGGATATCGTCTGCTTCATCGCTTTGAGTAATCTTATTTATGTCTTTTATAAGTTTAAAAGTTTCAACCATTTTCTTTTCTTCACTTGTCAAACTTTGCTCAATTTTCAAAGATAAACCTTCGTCTACTTTATAAAGTTGATAGCATAAAAAAGACATAAAAGAAGGCTTATCTAATTTTAAATTTATCAAACTATCAATAATACCATTACATCTAGCAAGATTTAAGGAAGGTTGCAAAAGTTCATTCAAAATTTTGTTATCTTTGCTTGATAAAACTAGATAACTAGTTATCTTTTGTTTAATCTCTTCGATTAAATTATTATTTTCCATAAAACCTCCTTATAAATTCTTTAGATTTTTTAAAGTATTATAAATATTAGACGCTTCTAATTGCGTTTTTAATTGTCGATTTGCATATATAGTCAACAAAAGATTTTCTTCAATAGTGATAACCTTTAACTCTTTAAAAACCTCAAAAGCAGAGTAAAAAGTTAAGAAGGAAATATCTTCTAATTTCAAACTATCAAAAAGATGAAAAACATTATTAAAGCTT
>CAMUNJ010000050.1 GCA_947090235.1 uncultured Bacillota bacterium | reverse complement strand
CAGCAATGAAGTTTTTTACAGCTTTTAAGTTAAGTTTAAGAAATTTAGGAACAAAGAAAACTCGCTCTGTTTTAACTTCTTTTGCAGGAAGCATTGGTATTATTGGAATTGCTTTAATATTAGCTTTATCTAATGGTTTTAATGCATACATAAGAAAAACTGAAAGCGATACATTAAGTAGTTATCCTTTAGCCATAACTCAAACAAGCGCAGACCTTGATGCAGCACTTGAAGCTCTTACAACAAATAATAATAGAGACACTTTTATTAAAGATGAAGAGGTTTATGTAAACAGCACACTACAAAGTATGTTAACGGGCTTGCGTGGACAATCAACCAACGATTTAAAAAGCTTTAAAGCATATTTAGATGAAAATATGGATGAAAACTTAGTTAATGCAATTCAATATGTTTACAACATGAACTATAATATATTTTTAGGCGAGGGTGGCTACACAAATGAAGGAATAGTTCAACTTAATCCTTTTGAAATTCCACCTATGATGTTAGAACAAATACCTATGCTAAACATGCTTATAAGTAATATGAATGCATGGCAAGAACTTTTAAATAATCAAACAATGTTAAACAATCAGTATGATTTACTAGGAGCAAACGCAAGATGGCCAGAAAATGAAAATGAAGTTGTTGTTTTTGTAGATAGCCAAAATCAAATTAATGATTATTATTTATATGCCCTAGGCTTAAGAGATTCAAATGAACTTATGAATATGTTTATGCCTGGCGGGTCCGTTACTGATTTAACAAAGGAAAAATATACGTTTGATAAAATATATAATTTAACATACAAAGTTTTGCCCGAAGGAGATTTTTATAGTTTAAACACTTCAACAAAGCTTTATGAAGATATAAGAAATAAAGTAAAAACAGATCCAATAATTTATCAAACTTATATGAAGGATAAACTTGAAAATGCAATTGAACTTAAAGTTGTTGGAATTGCAAGACCAAAACAAGGCGTTCTTTCTGCGATGTATCGAGGAGGGATTGGCTACTCAAGTAAATTGACACAAAAATTAATTGAACTAAATAACAAAACTCAAGTTGTAGAGGCTCAAATAAACAACACAACTACAAATGTTATAACGGGTGAGGCATTTACTCAAACAGATACTTATTCACTAGCACTTAGCAACTTAAAAGTTGCAGACAAAGCTGACCCTTTTGCAATTTATTTTTATCCAACAGATTTTGAGTCTAAAGATGCAATAAAAGATTTTATTGCAAAATATAATAACGCTCAAACAGATGAAAGTAAAAAAATTAAATATAATGATTATGTTAATATTTTAATGGGTACAATAACAAGCATAGTTAATACAATTACTTATGTTTTAATTGCATTTGTAAGCATTTCATTAATTGTAAGTTCAATAATGATAGGGGTTATTACTTATATTTCAGTTATTGAACGTACTAAAGAAATTGGTGTGCTTAGAAGTGTTGGAGCAAGAAAAAAAGATGTTTCTCGTATATTTAATGCAGAAACATTAATACTTGGTTTTGCGTCTGGCTTTGCGGGTATTATGATTACATTGCTTTTATCAATTCCAATTAATCTAATTTTAAAAGCATTAATTGGAGTTGGTGGAATTGCAAGTTTAAATTTTGTGCATGCAATAATTTTAATAGCAATCAGCATGATATTAACCTTAATCAGTGGGCTTATTCCTGCCCGCATGGCAGCTAAAAAAGACCCTGTAACAGCACTAAGAAGCGAATAAAAAAAATTGGCGTATGCCAGTTTTTTTATATTAACTCATCTAAAAGTTTTATTAGTTCGGGGATTTTGTAAATGCGGTGGTAGCCATCGAAATGGTTATAGCCTTTTAAATACATGTCTCTTGCTTTAAAATCTTTTACAAAGCGATGGAACTCTTCTATGTTATTATCGTCTTCATCTGAATACAAGCAATAGACATTTTTAAATTTGTTTTTATAATTTAAAATTTCTTTTGTAGGGTAAGCCGCATTTGCAATTTTTACAAAATAATCTTTTCTATCAAATGGGTATTTATAAATAAGTTTAGGTGCAACGGCAATATAGTGTGCGGGTACAAAATTATGTTCTTTACAAAAACGAATAAAATAAGGGTTTGAAATTGAATGACAAATAACAATTGATTCTTTATTAAGTTTATTATTTTCTAAATACGTTGATAAAATTTCATCAAAAGCTTGGTAACTACTTTTTTCGCGAATAGGAAATGAAGGCATAAAACAATCTAAATCATTATTTTCTAAATAACTTTTTGTGTCGCCCCCCCAAGTTTCAAGAGTGTCGGCATTTAGAGAGTGAAGCACAAATACCTTTGGCTTGTTAACTTTTTTAGCTGTTTCTAGTTTAAGAATGTTTAAAAATTCTTCATTCATAGCCGCACAGTGAAAGCCAGAAATGCTTAAAGTTGCTGCACCAGCCATTTTAGCAAGAAATATGCCAGGTTCATAATCCCACACCTTATCAGATCTAAAAACAGCACCATGAATTCGCCCACTTGCAACAAACGCCATAGAAACACATACTCCGCCAAAGTTACGCATGCTTACAGAGTGTTTTCTCATTCTAACAATAGCGGGTAATCTATTGGTGCCATCTATTGCATATAAAGTATTTTTAATTGGAACAACTTTAACACTAATTTGTTCGCCGTTTAAAAATGCCCCGTCTTTGTCGGCATAATAAAGTTCATTAATTTTAGGAAAATTTAAAACACTGGCCACTGTTTTGCCATTTTTTACACATGCCATTTGAATTGCAAATAAAGGTAAATTATTTGCAAAATTTATTGTGCCATCAATTGGGTCAATAATAAAACAATTTTTTGTAACTTGTTTTTGTGAATTTTCTTCTTCACTTACAATATCAAAAGTTGGGTAAGTTTTTTTTATTTCATTTATTAAAAATTTTTCAATTTTCACATCAAGATTAGTAACAAGGTCAGTTTCGCCGCCTTTTGTTCTAACTTCAACTTTTTCATCTAAAAAGCAAGCCGCTTTTTCAACTATGTCAATCATAAACTTTAATTCACTTATCATTGTTCTCTCCAATTAATTAATTTAAAAAATTATAACATAAAATTTTTAATAGTCAAAAAAAAACATTCTAAGAATGCTTTTAATGTTTTATTCACACTTTGTTCACACATTGAATGTTTTTAAATTTTTGTTTATTAAATATTTACTAGATATATGATTAAAATTAGTTTAAAACACAATATTTCTGGTGCGCCGCAAGGGATTCGCTTTATAGCGGAAACAAAGTGAACGCGTCAGCCCTGACTTTAGTCAGGGGAATTGCACAAAGTGCAATTGCAAGTCAATATACTTGCTCGAATTCTTGCAAGCATAAAAAAATGGCGAAAGCCATTTCTGGTGCGCCGCAAGGGATTCGAACCCCTGACCTTTGGTTCCGTAGCCCGATTTTTGAAAAGTTGCGAAATGCCATTTTGCACCAAATTTTGTTGTTTTGCACTGTTTTGCAAATTGCTAAATCCATTTGTTTATGGGAAGTGTGGCGATTTTGCATTAACAAAAATCACAACATGACACTTGGCAATATTTCACAAGCAAAAACAGCCTTTTTGCAAAAATTTTGCATTTTTCTTACAAATATTCGTCACAAAAAGCTTACTTTCAAATAAAAAATCAAAGTGGGGATCACACTTGTGATAGAAAAGAGGAATAGAGGCAAAATCGTTCCACCATCCCTTTGGGTGTGAGGCGGCCACAAAGCCGATATTTCGGGCTTTGTAGCGACTGCAATCACGATTTTGAGGCTATTCCTTATCCTGCTTGCTATTTTTTATGATAATTCGTGATCATTTTTCTTATGTTCGCTTGTCGGTTGTTCAACAACTTCTTGAACGGATTGTTTGCTTTCATTTTCATTTAACTTGGCAAGCATTTGTTTTGCGTATTCTGTCTGTGGAATATATGTTTTACAACCTTGTTCAGCATTCAAGACAAATTTGTTATCCGCCTTTTTTGTATATTCGCCTATTGTACCCCAAATTTGTAAATCTTCAAAACGAGGATCGCGATAATCAAGAACTGGATCAGTACAAAAAGAATAGGAATTCGCTTTATCTACAGGCAATGATGACAAGCCATCTTGAATAATCTCAGAAATCAAATTAGTTTTATCCTTCTGTGTTGAAATTACTATTTTCTTACCTAACAATAGGTTGTCAACAAAAGGAATAATAATATTTCTTAGATATTCTTGGTTTAAATTCTTTGTTTCATGTTTAGGCTGAAACCATTTGTTGAAATCAAAATTTTCAATATCCTTAAGCTGAACTCTCCCACGGATTTCATCTGGATAGCTAAGATTTAAACAGTCTGCAATGTTATTTTTGCCATCTTGCAAAAAGTCGTCAACAGGGAATATTATTGCAAAACCAAAATAAGGTGAGAAAATCATCATATTAATTTTTGATAAGAAAATTATTCTATTGCTCTGTTCGCGCTCATTAATTGGACCAGTAAGTGGATTTAAGAGATGGTTATTTATCCGGCTTGCCAACGAAGAACCATGTTCTATTTTTTTATATTTGCCGACTTCTTTATTATACCAAAAGAAATGTGCTGAATCTTGTCCTCTATATGTAGCATCTTGGCACAAAATAAAATGTTTTTTGTCGCTTTCCATTGGTTTAAAAATCCAATAAAAGCATTCGCTTGTTTTGCAAACATCTCCTCTTACCAAAAGGCTTGCTTTTTCTAAGATGGATTTATCTTGTTCGTACGCAGCTGACATTACAGCATGATTTTTATAAACCCAATCGCCAGCCTTGTCCAGAATTCCAATACCAAATTCTCTCACAGCAAGGGCAACAAAGCGAGGATCTTTAAAAAACTGCTCGTTCGCTCTGCCAATATCGTATGTTGCCTGTTCATTTTTCAAAGCCTTTATAGCCTTATCAACATCATTATATTTTGTTTTAAAAAGTGGCATAACACACTCCTTTATAGATTTAGTATAACACACTTTAAACAAAATTGGAATACCTTTTCACAAAAAATTTGCAAAAACAACACTAAACAATACAATACAAATTCATCCAAAACCAAGCGATATTAAGTATCTTGTTTGCATTTTTTCGTCACGGATTCGTCATAAATTCGTCACGAGGGCATATTTTTCAGAAAAATTGCCTTGTCTCTGTTCTTTTACTTGACTCAAAACTCGACCCACTTAAAGCAAAAATCATTACAAATCAAAATCGCCATTCGCATTTTATTTAGGGATAAAGAGCGATTTATACAAATTAAAAAATAGCCCCAAAGGGCTTTGGTGCACCAGTCTAAGACAAAATCGAACCCCTATAATGAGGTTCGATTTTTTAATTTCAAGAAAAAAATATTGAAATAAAATATTTGCAAATTGGAATATTTTGTTGCAATTATAAAGTATTTATATTATAATAATTTATATACAATAAATAAAGGTGCAAACTTATGGCTATATCATACAATAAACTTTGGAAACTTCTAATAGATAAAAACATGACAAAAACACAGTTTAGAATAAAGGCGGATATAGGGACATCTACACTTGCAAAACTTGGAAAAAATGAACAAGTAAGTATGGATGTTCTATTAAAAATATGCAAATCCTTACAGTGTGATATTTCCGATGTAATGGAAGTTAAATAAAGGATAATTATGATAAACTTTGATAAAGAATCACAACTATATGAAAAATCATTAGACTTGAATTATAAAAAGTCTAATGGGATTTTTTATACTGATTT
>CAMUNJ010000049.1 GCA_947090235.1 uncultured Bacillota bacterium | reverse complement strand
GGGAAGTTTTGGAGTATTGTGCAAGTTTAGGTGAAATCCATGATATAGTTGTTGAAGATATGATTCGTCAATCTCAAGGCAAGCAGGGTTAAATGAATAAAAAAATATAAAATGCACATTCTAGAAACAGGAGGTGCATTTTTATGATAGTTGTAAACTATATTGCTTTGATTCTTGTTTTAATAGGTGCATTAAACTGGGGACTTATGGGTTTATTTGGTTTCAACCTTGTTTTATGGTGCTGTTTTAGAATGTCTATCATTGCAAGAGTTATCTACACACTTGTTTTCATTGCTGCAATCTGGCTTATTATTGCTTCTTGCATTAATGGCGGAATTTTACTTATGCCAATAGCAAGAGTTTAACTTTAATCTTCTTGTCTTTATAGAAAAGAAGCAAAAGAACTTTAACAAAAGCCTTTTGTAATATTTGCAAAAGGCTTTTGTTATGTTTTTTTTATTTTCCATATTGACATGTAGTGAATAATGTGTTAATCTGCATTAAGGAGATAAAAATGGAAGAAAAGTTTGAAGATAGATCTATTTGTGCAAAATGTGGAGGTGCTTGTTGTAAGAAAAGTGGTTGTGGTTATATTGTTGAAGATTTTTCAACTTTTAAATTAATGGATTTAAAAGCAAAGCTTGACGAGGGAAATATATCTATAAAAAGTGTTTTATATGCCTGCTATGATAGTGGAAGGGAAAAGTTAGAAAAAATTTTGGTTTTAAAGTCAAGAAGTGTAGATAAAGGTGTTGTTGATTTATTTTCTGCAAATTCGCAATGTAAAATGTTGACAGAAAATGGTTGTGCATATTCCTTGGCTGAAAGACCTAGTTTAGGAGCAATCTTAAAACCTAGTTTGCAAGGTGGTTGTAGGATTGACAATGATACACAAATTGCGGCAATTGAGGGGTGGAAGGGGCATCAAGCAGTTTTAGAAAAACTTGTTAAAATTTATACAGGCAAAAATGCAGATACTGTTTATAGCGAACAATTTGTTGAAGAGGGCAGTTTAGTTTTGGCAAAAGTCAAATTATTGAGAGGAGATTTTAGAAAATTGGACATACCTGATCTTGAAGTTTATGATACTATGATGCATGTTAAAGAATTTTTGCCATATGAATATAAAGAAGCCGTTCATCTTGCAGATGAAATTATTAATAGTAAGTAAATTTAATTATAAGAATTTTATTTATTTATATTTCTTTAAAAGAAAAATAAATATAAAAAAAGAATAGACGATTAGCGTTTATTCTTTTTTTTTACTCCTTTTTCGGCAAGAGTGTGTATTTTTTGCAAGTTTAAAGGTGTTAAACTGGGTGTGAAAAGGAGAAAAAGGTATGGTTATTAAAAGCAAAGTGTATAACAACACAATGTATGTACTTTTATGTGGTGAACTTGATGAACATAGTGCAACGCATACAAAGATAGAACTTGACGAAGCATTTAGGGGTGGAAATTTTAATCAAATTATAATTGATCTATCTGAACTTGAATTTATGGATTCAACTGGGATTGGCGTATTGATTGGTCGTTATAAAAAAATGAAGGATAGACATATTCCTATTTATATTTGCAATCCTTCATCTCACGCAGAAAAGATTTTTAAAATGACTGGGCTTTATGAAATCATGCCCAAAATTGTATAAAAGGAGTTTTTATGAAAAATTTTATAGAAGTTAAATTTAAGGCTTTATCTGTCAACGAAGGTTTTGCAAGAGTGTGTGTGGCTTCTTTTTGTTTACAATTAAATCCAACGGTCGATCAGTTGTCTGATATTAAAACTGCTGTATCAGAGGCGGTAACTAATTGCGTTGTGCATGCCTATCCAAAGACCAAGCCTGGAGATATAACCTTAAGATGTGAAATAGATGGCGGAGATATAACTATCAAGATTTCTGATGAGGGAGTTGGGATAAAGGATATTAATCAAGCACGACAACCATTTTTTACCACAAGAGCAGGTGACGAGCGTAGTGGAATGGGCTTTACTGTTATGGAAGGTTTTATGGATAAGGTTGAAGTTTGCAAAAATCAAGGTAAAGGTACAACTGTCACATTGACAAAGAGGATTGAACAAGAGAAGCAAGTGGTTGGTGGCTAATGAATGGGGCAGAAGAAACTTTAGTGCTTGTTCAAAAAGCACAACAAGGTGATCAAGAAGCCAAAACTCAACTTATTCAAAACAACTCGCCATTAATCAAAAGCATTATCAAGCGTTTTAAAGATAAAGGAATAGAATATGATGATCTTTATCAAATAGGCTGTATTGGATTTTTAAAGGCTATAAATAATTTTAATAGTGATTTTAATGTTAAGTTTTCCACCTATTGTGTACCTATGGTTATTGGTGAAATTAAAAGATTTATGCGAGATGATGGGGCTATAAAAGTATCTCGTGCTTTAAAAACTTTAAATTTGCAAATTAACAAATATGTAAATGAATACATGGGAGTTCATCAAGATAAACCCAGTATTGAGCAAATTGCAAAACACTTTAAAGTTGATGAACAAGAGGTGATTTTGGCTATGGATTCCTCTCGTATGCCTGTATCTTTGTATAGTCCTATTGATGATGATAGCGAAAATCTTTCTATCATTGATAGAGTTGAGGGTGAAATAAATGAGGGTGAGTTAATGCTTGACAATTTGGCATTGAAGGATGTTATCAAACGACTTGATGAGCGTGACAGAAAAATAATTATGCTAAGATATTATTTTGATAAAACGCAAAGCGAAATTGCAAGCGAACTGAATATTTCTCAAGTTCAAGTATCAAGGCTTGAAAATAAGATTTTAGAAAATTTGAGGACTAAGTTGTCTTGATTGGATATAATATTTGTATATTTTTAAAAAACACACCAAAAATGGTGTGTTTTTTATGCACATATGTTTATTATTGCATATGATGACTAGTTTTTATTGGCTTTGAATATGAGTTATTTTCACTTCTTTCATTCAAGCGAACTTTTTTTGGAGTTTCATCTTCGTTGTGTGTTATTTTATCTATTGGATGTACATGTTTATCGTCAACACTATAAGTTTGTGAATTTTTTATTTTGATAATTTTTTTCAAGTTGTTCATGTTTTTATTTTGTTCAATTAATTTTTTATTGTCAGGTTTTGACTCCATTGTGTTTTCAAATTCAACTACTTTCTTTTTTCTAATATCAGGATTTTTGTCTTGCGTTTCTGTAGTGCTTATAGTTTCATCTTCGTTTGTTAACGATGCCGGAGCAACCATATTACCACCATAAACGCCATTATTTAAACCACTATTTGGATTGATTCTATATGTGTCTATATTGATTCTAAAAGGTCTATAAGTGTCTGTGTTGCGTGAAGGATTTATCATAGTATTTCGATAAAACCCATTTCCGTACATTCCATAACCATTATATCCATAGTTATTTCCATAATAACCATTAAAGTTATATGAATTGTAATATGGCTTGTTTGCAAAATTACCATTTGTATTGTCTATAACGCGAGGTGGAAGATTGTTTATATTTTGGTTGTTTGCATTAAAATCGTCTGGAATATTGATATTTGTTTTTGGGGTATTGGAGTTTTGTTGGTTATCTTGTTGTGTTTCAGGTATTGTTTGATTTTGTGTGTTGTCACAGTTGTCACAACTTGCGTTATTGCCAATAATTGCTTGTATTTGAGAAAGTGTGTTCAAAATATTATAAAAGTATGCTTTGCGAGTTTCTAGAACATTGCTAACGCTATTATATCCTGCGTTTAGTTGGTCTAAAGAAGTGTGATTTACATTTTGATTATATCTAATAGTTTTAAGTCCTGCATTTACCTCATCTTTACTTACATTTACTTTTGATATTGTGCTACTGAGTTGACCGACTAATGATTTGATGGCTTTTACTTGATTTTTGTTATATTTTGTTTTGTTGTTTTTGATTATGTTTTGGATATTATCAATGTTGTCATTTATCAAATCGGTTAGGTTGTTTTGAAGATTGAGGTCATTTGCAACCTTGCTTTTAGCATTCAAAAGAAATTGTGAGGTTGGCGAAAAAGTGCTGTTGCGTTGAGAAATATAGCAACCATTATCAAAATTATTTGTACAACCATTGGAATAATATGTGCTTAATTGAAGTGCAGAAAGGTCTTGTTTATTTATTTCTGTAATTGAATTTTCTACTCTTGATAATTGGTTATTGAGATCTTTTATGGCACTATCTGTGCTAGAGCCAGAACAGCCTACCATAGTTAACGCAACAAGAGAACAAATAGAACATAATATTATCTTTTTCATAATTCCTCCATTTTTCTTTTAGGATGTGCTTTTTGTGCCAAAATATGCGTTTGAGTTGTTTAAAATTTATCTTTTTAGGCAATAAAACTGCAATGAGGTATTAGATTATGGATGAGAAAAAACGCAATGAGGCTTATAACAAATATGTACAAGCAAAAATCCCTAAAACTAGGGCATGGCCAAGCCTTTTTAATTCTTTTTGGATTGGCGGGCTTATTTGTTGTTTAGGTCAGGGTATAAACGACCTCTTGCTGTTATGGTTTCCCAACATGGCAGAGCAAACGGCTTGGGGATTGACATTAATTGTGTTAATATTCCTTGCTTCTTTCTTGACTGGTATAGGTGTTTACGATAAAATTGGCAAATTTGCAGGTGGTGGGTCTATTGTCCCTATCACTGGTTTTTCCAACTCAATAACAAGCCCAGCTTTGGAATTTAAGCACGAAGGCATTATATATGGTATATGTGTTAAAATGTTTACTATAGCAGGCCCAGTTATTGTATTTGGTATTGTTGCAAGTATGCTGGTAGGGCTTATTTATATCTTTATATAAGGAGAAGAATATGGCAAATACACAGACCGTTATATTTAAAAATAAACCTGTAATAACAGGTAGTTATTCGATTGTTGGCCCTAAAGAGGGCGAGGGCAATTTTGGCAAGTATTTTGACTATGTTATGAAAGATGATTGCTTTGGAGAAGATAGTTATGAAAAAGCTGAAAGAAAAATGATTGAGCAAGCGATTACTGGGGCTATACAGTCTGCTAAAATCAAGCCGTCAAGCGTAGACCTTATGCTTGCAGGGGATTTGTTAAATCAAATTATTAGTTCGTCATATGCTGCTAGACAATTTAATTTTGCTTATTTGGGTCTTTTTGGAGCATGTTCAACAATGAGTGAAAGTTTGGCTATTGGAGCAAGTCTTATCGAAGGTGGGCATTTTGATAATATTGTATGTTCAACTGCTTCACACTTTTCAACTGCAGAAAGACAATTTAGATTTCCTTTAGAGTTAGGTAATCAAAGACCTCCAACCTCTCAATGGACTGTGACAGGTGCGGGTGCTTGTGTATTATCCAAAAAAGGAGTTGGTCCAACTATTGCCAGTGCAACTTTTGGGAAGGTGATTGATTGGGGAGTAAATGATGTTAATGATATGGGAGCGGCAATGGCTCCTGCTGCAATGGATACAATGCTATCTCATTTTCGTGATACAAAAACTACTCCTGATGATTATGACCTTATTGTGACAGGTGACCTTGGTAAACTAGGCAGCGAAATTTTGATAGATTTAATGGAAGATAAAGGTATTAAACTTGGATTGAATTATAATGATTGTGGTCAAATGTACTTTACGCGTGAACAGGCAACTTTATGCGGAGGATCTGGATGTGGCTGTAGTGCAACCGTGTTTAATTCTTTTATTATGAAAAAACTTCGTGCTGGCGAGTATAAAAGAGTTTTGTTTATGCCGACAGGTGCTTTGCTTTCAACAACAGCGACGCAACAAGGTGATACAATCCCAGGAGTTTGCCACGCTGTAGTGGTTGAGGGGGTGAAAAAATAATGTATTATTTATGGGTATTTCTAATAGGTGGTGCAATATGTAT
>CAMUNJ010000048.1 GCA_947090235.1 uncultured Bacillota bacterium | reverse complement strand
AGGAGGAGGTTTTATGAATAATTTTTTATCTAAATTGTTGGGTTGGTCACAGTATTTTCCAGTTAAGCCAAGTGATCCAAATAAAGTTGATCCTAATTATAAATATTATTGGGTTGGAGAAATATTTGGGCCAATTAGTATTGTGTTGTACATAATTATGGGATTAATAGGTGCAGCGGGAGCAATCTATGCAATTTATCTTGGAATTCAACTTGCAAGAGCGGATGAACAATCTAAGCGTGATGAAGCAAAGAAACATTTAATTACAGTTTTGATTGCGGTTGCAGTGACAGTTGTATTGATTGTTTTCTTTAATGAATTAATGCCTATGATAGTTAATACATTTTTTAAAGAAAGTTTTCCTCAACCAAAGTCACGAACTTAAGCTGAAGTTGTTAATTTATTTATTTCCTTATTAAAGTAATTGCAGAATAAATTACTTAAAAAATAATCGTCAAAAAATATTTTTGAAAATTTTTAGAAAATATATAAAATTTGTTTGACGAAAATTTTTTATTGTGTTATTATTCTTTTGTAATTAAATACATATTATTGCAAAAAAAGAACAATAATAATTGGAGGTAAAAAATTATGAACAATTTTCTTTCACGTTTGTTAGGATGGTCTAGTATATTCAGCCCAGAAAAATTAAAGGATAATTTTGGAGAAAAATATGCCGAGCAGTTTGGATGGATCAATTCGGTTTTCACTCCAATAAGTATTGTTTTATATATAATCTTAGGTATCGTAGGTGCAGCGGGAGCAATCTATGCAATTTATCTTGGAATTCAACTTGCAAGAGCAGATGAACAATCTAAGCGTGATGAAGCAAAGAAACACTTGATCACAGTTTTGATTGCGGTTGCAGTGACAGTTGTATTGATTATATTCTTCAATGAATTAATGCCTATGATTGTTGAACAATTAATACTTCCTCACAAATAAAAATTAATAAAATTAAAAACCACTGATAAATAGTGGTTTTTTTGATACAAAAAATAAAAGTATAATATTTTTGAGGTCTTTTTTAAGTAACCAACAAAAATATTTTTTTATTTTAAAAAACAATTGTTCCAGGACATTGGTTTGGACAGGTATTGCGATTACAATTATTATTATTAAAATCATTTTCATTAGTGAGGGCTAGCAATAGCAAGAGTAAAAAGTTTTGATTTGTGGCTAGGTTTGTATCTGTGGCAGACGCAAGAACTGAGAGAATCAAGACTAATAATATATTTTGATTTAAATTCATATTTTTCTCCTTTCAACTTTAATATTATCTTTTTCGACAAACTATGGCATTTTTTTATCTTTTTCTCTTTTGTTTATTTTGCATTTTCTGGCACAATGTTTTATGTCATATATATTTGTATGAATAATTTTATTAAAAGGTTAAAAATATTATGGAAAACAGATATTTATTATTGTCAGAGCGTTCTAAACAAGATATTATTTGTTCTCTTCCAGAAGAAGGACAAATTTCGCGTCTTGCCGATTATTTTCAAAACTTTGCAGACAGCACAAGAATAAAAATCCTATCTTGTCTTGCGTTATCTAGTTTATGTGTAAACGATTTATCCAATTTATTGGGAATAAATCAAACAACTATTTCTCATCAACTCAAACTTCTAAAAGACCAAGGTATTGTAAATTATAAGCGGGATGGCAAAATATTGGTATATTCTCTTATAAATGATAGTGTAAATGATATTATGAACTATGCTGTTTTAGGAGGCTAATAAAATTATATTTCTAATGTTATATAATTTTAAGGTTACAGGTATTTGTATCTAAACAATGATTTTAAAATATTTTCTTTATAAATATATGTGCTTGCTTTAATTTTAACAAAGTGTTATACTTTATGCAAAGGAGTTTTTATGCAAGAAGTTATACACGAACTTAATGATATGTCTTTCACTTTGCCTAAAGGTTGGGGTAAAACCAAGGATGTATATGATCTTCCAAATGGGCAGGGAATGACTAATATTCAAAATTACTTATCTATTGACGGAGATGTTATTTCTTTATTCGCTATTAGGCGTGACCCTGACGAGTTTTTTGAAAGTTATGACCGAGTTGCCAAAAATATTGACAATGTGACGGGCAAATATAATTTGATTGATTGTCCTTCTATAAAAGCAAATGGTTTTATATTTCCTTGTTATATTATTCGTGGACATGGTGAGCCACTTTTAACTGTTCAAGTATTTTGTAATTGCGGTGATTGCCTTGCTTGTTTTATGGTGAATATCAAAGAGTTTAATGGCAGTTTAAATGAGGCAATCAAGACTCAACGCGTTTTGGGAGAACTAGTTAAGATTTTGAAAACTATTGAATAGTAATTTTTATAATTTTGAGGAAAAACTAATGAAAAAAATGTTATTACACAGTTGTTGTGGCCCTTGCAGTACTCAGGTGATTGATGTTTTGCGAAAGGATTATGATATTACAGTTTTTTATTATAACCCAAATATACAGCCCGAAGACGAATACAATCATCGACTAGCCGAACAAAAGCGTTTTTGTAGCGAGGTTGGTATTGCTGTTATTGATTTGCCATATGACACAAATGAATTTATGTGTCAAATAAAAGGTTATGAAAATGAACGAGAGGGTGGAGAGCGATGCAGAATTTGCTTTGATCTACGATTAAATAAAACTGCATTATTAGCAAAAGAAAAAGGTTTTGATATATTTGCCACAACTTTATCTGTAAGTCCTCATAAAAACACTATTGTTATCAATGAGGTTGGGCAAAAAGCCAGCCAAAAGCATGAAATAGAGTTTTTAGCAGGCAATTTTAAAAAACAAGATGGTTATAAAAAGAGTATAGAATTTGCCAAGCAATACAATTTATATAGACAAAATTATTGCGGTTGTGGATTTTCTAAAGTTGAAAGGGAGAAGTCGAGTGAACGAAAAAATAAATAATCAAGAAAATAAAGAAAAGATGTCTTTAAAATCGATTTTGGCTTGGATTGGCATTTATGTCTTGGTTTTTGCTATTTTTTTGATGGGAAGTTTGTTTTGTGTTAGGGCATTTGATAAAAATTATCGATATTATCCAGTTAAAGGGACTTCTATGCAACCTACTATTAATCCGGATGTTCCTTTTCAGGATGCTACAACACCAGATGATCAACTTGTTCAAGATGGCGTATTTATTAAAGTAACTACTGATGTTGTTTCAAATGATATAGTTATTATCAAAAAAAATTCTGTTGAAAATACTACTATCATAAAGCGTGTGATTGCAACAGGAGGCGATAAAGTGACCATTGCAATCAATAATTTTGAAAACAATATTGAAAAAGATGGTGAGTTTGTTCCAGACAATTTGTATCATGTTTTTGTAGTTAGAAATGGAGAAACTCAGATTGAAATGCTAGAAGAGGATTATGTAGATGATTTAGACAAGCAAATATGGACAATGAGGCATGGATATAAAACATCAACGCTAAATAATTCTTGGGAGGGATTTAAGTATGAAGAAACATTTTACAAGACTTATTTTGGATATTCTTCTAATTTGCAGATAAAAACTTGTGAATATAATGGTCAATTAATGTTATTTTATGAACTTGCAGAAGATGAAATATTTTATCTTGGTGATCATCGAGATGTAAGCCAAGATGGTAGACATAATGGTGTTGCAAGGCGTAAAGATATAGTTGGCAGAGTTATTAGCATTATTAGAAATGCAAAGAAATTGGATGAAGAAGGAAAACTTTGGCTTATCAAATTAAAAACAATGTTTTCTTATTATTGGAGCAGTATTGTCGACTATTTTGCTTGGGGATAAAAAATATGTTTAAAACGCTTGGTTTTTAGGCAAAATTATGGTATTATAAACATAGGCAGATGCCAAAACATAAAAGGAGATATGGTAAATGAATAAACAACAATTTATCAAAGCATTCGCTGATAAGGCTGGTTTCACTCAAAAAGATGCAGGAATCGCTTTTGACGCAATGGCTGCTACTATCGTTGATGCACTTAAAGCAGGAGACAAAATCCAAATTGCTGGTTTCGGTACTTTTGAACTTAAATCTAAAGCAGCAAGAGAAGGTATCAATCCTCTAACAAAACAAAAGGTTAAGATTAAGGCTTGTAAAGTTCCTTCTTTCAAGTTTGGAAATTCTTTCAAAGATATCTTCAACGGTTAATTGTTTTGACAATAAAAAGAACGCATTTGCGTTCTTTTTTATATCTTATTAACTTATTAATAAATAATCAAATTATTGCTGTAATTTTTGTTGAGGTATCATTACATAACCTTGAGGATAGGTGCAAAGTGGACATTGTTGCCAAGCCTCTTTAGCAGTGTGAGTATGCCCGCAGTTGGAACATTTCCATAAAATTTTATCGTCGTATTTATATAAACAATGATTTTTATACATACTTGCTAGTGCTTGTAATATTTGATTATGATCATTTTCTACCTTGGCAATAAGAGTAAAAGCCTCTGCAATTTCTGCGAAACCTTCGTCTTTTGCAACTTTGGCAAAAGCAGGATAGATATTTTTTGCTTCATAAAGTTCTATGTCCGCAGCAGATTGTAGAGAAGATCGAAGTTCAGGTGGCTCAAAAGGGTAACCTGCTTCGATAGGAACATTATCTTCTTTAGTGCTGCCCAGATTTTTTAGCATTAATGAATAAAATCTTGAAGCATGAGCCATCTCATTTTTGGCTAACATTTTTAATTGATCAGAAATAAATGAAAATCCTTCTCCTAATGATGCCTTGGCAATAAATTGATATCTTGCTCCGTCTTGACACTCTGCAGCAAATGCCCTAGCAAGATTTTCTTTGGTTTTGCTTTCTAAAAAATTCATAATAACCTCCTTTGTTAATTATTGCTAAAAAAAACATTGTTAAACATTTGATTTTTTTTGTAAAAAAAAGTAAACTCTATTTATAAGGAGTTTTTATGAAAGGTAGAGAAACGCTTGAAAATGAAAAAAGAAAAAAAATTCATTATCTTCTTTTAGGAAATAATTTTTCAAAAACTAAATCAAAACTTGATAAAAACTTGAATTATCATAGACTTGTTTTTGATGACAAATTTAAGGGACTTGAAATTATTTATGATGTATCAAGCAACCTTTTATCTAATGCAGGTTTAATTTTAAGTAAACAATATGAAGATGGCAGAATCTTTTTTAAAGTTCGCAAGATTAGTAAACTTCCAGGTGGATATAAACGCCCAAGTCAAAAGTTTAATTTAGGCGAAAGTGAAGAAGCAGAAGCACCAAAAGATTTTCCTATGCAAATCGCCAACGCAATCTCAAATTTGTATGCTAATGTATTTACAATAGATCTTGTGTCTGTCGTACGCCAAACTGAGCCTAAAATTGAAATAGCGGTCAAAGGGGATAGATATAAGATAGTTGGCGGAACTGGATATAGGGCAGAACTTTTGTATGAAACAGCCACTTATAAAGATATAAAGACAAATAAAAAAGTTAAACGCGTTGGCGTCACTTTGATTATGCCTACCGATGATAGATATGAGAAAGAAAATCAAACTATTATGAAAACTATTGACCACTATTGTAAAGAACTTGTAGGATATGAACAAAGTAGATTTGAAATTGCTCAACGCTTGCTCTATCCAGAGCCAATTGTTGTTGAAAAAAAGGAAGAGGAATAAAATTTATTTCTCTTTTTTTGTAACATAAAACCACCGAACTATCCAGTGGTTTTATGTTACAAAAAAAGAATGTCGAAGGACATTCTTTTTTAAACACAAAACTTTTATGATTTACTTTTTGATTACTTAAGTTCAACAACAGCGCCAGCTTCTTTAAGCTTAGCTTCCATTTCTTTAGCTTCTGCTGCAGAAACATTTTCTTTAATTGCTTTTGGAGCACCATCAACAAGAGCCTTTGCTTCACTAAGTCCAAGACCAGTGATTTCTCTAACGATTTTGATAACTGCGATTT